>NZ_JAVSCF010000675.1:0-210 GCF_031932565.1 Streptomyces sp. B1866 | reverse complement strand
GGCGTCAGCCAGAACCGCTCCCGCTGGAACGCGTACGTCGGCAACGGCACCCGACGCGCACCCGTCCCGGCGTAGAAACCAGCCCAGTCCACCCCCAGCCCGGCGACGTGCGCCTCCGCGAGAGAGGCCACGAACCGGCCCAGTCCGCCCTCGTTACGCCGCAACGATCCGACCACGGCAACGCGGTCCTGGGCACCGTGCGCCTGAACC
>NZ_JAVSCF010000674.1:0-227 GCF_031932565.1 Streptomyces sp. B1866 | reverse complement strand
GGTGAACGGGCCGCGTGCGGTGGTGGTCTCGGGTGATGTGGACGCGGCGGAGGAGTGGCTGCCGCTGTGGAAGGACCGTAAGACGTCGCGGTTGCGGGTGTCGCACGCGTTCCACTCGCCGCGTATGGAGCCGATGCTGGCGGACTTCCGCCGGGTGGCGGAGGGTCTGCGGTTCGAGCAGCCGCGGATTCCGGTGGTGTCGAATGTGACCGGCGCTCTGGTGTCGT
>NZ_JAVSCF010000673.1:0-234 GCF_031932565.1 Streptomyces sp. B1866 | reverse complement strand
ACGAGCACGCCGTGTCCACGGACACCGAGGGGCCTTCGAGGCCCAGGCTGTAGGAGATGCGACCCGACACGACGCTGGTCGTCGATCCGGTCAGGCGGAAGCCCTCGATCTGCGGCAGGCCGCCCGCGGGCGCGGCCGCGTAGTCGGAGGGGCCGACGCCGCAGAAGACGCCGGTGTCGGTGCCCCGCAGGGACGTCGGGTCCAGGCCCGCGTCTTCGAGCGCTTCCCAGGCGC
>NZ_JAVSCF010000672.1:0-261 GCF_031932565.1 Streptomyces sp. B1866 | reverse complement strand
GGCCGCGTCGCTGGTGACGTCCAGCCGTCCGTCCCGCATGGAAGAGGTGTCGTTCGGGTCGGGCGGCAACCGGTACTCCGGGTGCCTGGCCAGCACCGCATTCATGTGCCCGGGCATGTCGATCTCCGGGATCACCGTGACGTGATAGCGGGCCGCGAGCTCGACGATCGCGCTGGCCTCCGACTTGGTGAGGTGCTCGTCCGACACGATCTCGGGATGGCTGTCGCTGTCGATCCGGAACCCGTTGTCGCCGCCGAGGTT
>NZ_JAVSCF010000671.1:0-277 GCF_031932565.1 Streptomyces sp. B1866 | reverse complement strand
GACCGCGACCCGGTCCTGAGCGCCATGCGCCTGAACCGTCTCCTCCACCGCCATCGTCAGCACCGGATGCGGCGACATCTCGATGAAGAACCCGGTGCCGCTGTCCACCAACGCCCGGATCGCGGGCTCGAAACCCACCCGGCCACGCAGGTTGCCGTACCAGTACCCGGCGTCCAGCGCCTTCGTGTCGATGAACTCACCGACAGCAGTGGAGTAGAACGGGATCTGGCCGGACACCGGCTCAACCGACGCCAGCACCTCCAGCAGCTCCGCCTCG
>NZ_JAVSCF010000670.1:0-300 GCF_031932565.1 Streptomyces sp. B1866 | reverse complement strand
CCCGCGCGGCCGTACGGGGCCGGGGCGGGACGGACGGGCCGTCCGGGCCCTCGCGGCTCGCGACCGCCGCCGGCGCCCCGGCCGCCGTATGGTCCGCACCGGGTGCGGCCTCCCCGACCCGCCCGGCCGGACCAGGACGGGCCGCCGCCGCGCGGCCGCCAGGGATATCACGACCCGCGCCGGCCACCACAGGCCCGCCGGCCGCGGCCCGTCCGCCGCTCGCCGCACCCCCGGTACCACCGACCGAACCGGCAGACCCCACCGAACCGGCAGACCCCACCGAACCGGCAGACCCCACCG
>NZ_JAVSCF010000669.1:0-307 GCF_031932565.1 Streptomyces sp. B1866 | reverse complement strand
GATGGTGGGGGCCCAGTCCCGCTCTTCCGTCCCGCCGCCGGGGGTGGTGTGGGGGTAGGTGGCGTGTTCGAGGTGCTGGTAGAGCCAGGCGCGCAGCGCCTGGTCGTCCAGCTCGCGCCAGTGCGAGAGCTCCCAGCGCATCCAGGTGCCGCGCCAGTGCCGCAGGGTCAGCAGGCCCTCGTGCTGCCACTGGGGGAGCAGGTGCCGTGCCACGGCCATCGGGTGCGTCGGCGGGGGGACCGGCCCTGCGCCGCCCGCGATGGCCGGGGGTTCGGCCGGCCGTTGGGGGCCGCCGCCCGCGCGGGCC
>NZ_JAVSCF010000668.1:0-308 GCF_031932565.1 Streptomyces sp. B1866 | reverse complement strand
GTGCGGACGCGCCCGGCGCAGACGGCGGCGGCGGGGGCGGTACGGGTGCGCGCCGCGCGCCGCGGGCCGGGGCCGCACCGGCCGGCGGCAGTGCGATCAGCTCGTACGACAAAAAGAGCGAAGACGACATATCAGTGAAAATATGTCCTGGCAGAGCTGTGGCGCGACGCGCACCGCCGCGCCCTTTCGCCGACGCCCGTCCGGGAGGTGCGACCGCCATGACCCGTCTCCCCCTGCGTGCGGGCGGCGGCGCCGGGCCCGGTGCGGCGGCCGGGACCGGCGGCCGGGCGATCCGCGCCGGGCCCCAG
>NZ_JAVSCF010000667.1:0-313 GCF_031932565.1 Streptomyces sp. B1866 | reverse complement strand
GCGCCGCGCCGTGCCCGTCCCAGCGCGCGAGCGCCGCCGCCTCCGCGCCCGCCGTGTGCCCGGCGCGCCAGGCGCCCGGATCCGGCGCGGGAAACCTCAGCGCGGCCGGTGTGCCGTCCGCCTGCCGCACCAGCGCCACCAGGCTGCCGCGGCCTCCCGGGACCGCCACCCGCTCCAGCGTCAGCTCCCAGGCCGCGAGCTGCCGCCGCACGGCACCGGGCAGCGCGGCCAGCCACGCGCGCGCCGGATCCGCCGGGCCCTCGCCCCGCGCGCCCAGCGCGTCCAGCAGCCGCCGGGGCGGCGCGACGGCGGC
>NZ_JAVSCF010000666.1:0-313 GCF_031932565.1 Streptomyces sp. B1866 | reverse complement strand
CGGGCTGATGCTCGCCGGCGAACTGCGCCTGGGCGGCGCCCGGGTGGTCGTCCTGGAGCGGCGGGAGGCGCCGACGGCCGAGTCGCGCGCCTCCACCCTGCACGCCCGCACGATGGAGATCCTCGACACCCGCGGTCTGCTCACCGACCTCGGTTCCCCGCCGAACGAGCCGCGCGGCCACTTCGGCGGCGTGCCGATGGACCTGACGCTGCCCTCCCGCCACCCGGGCCAGTGGAAGGTGCCGCAGACCAGGACCGAGGAGCTGCTGCACAAGTGGGCGGCCTCGCTGGGCGCGGACCTGCGGCGCGGCTGG
>NZ_JAVSCF010000665.1:0-314 GCF_031932565.1 Streptomyces sp. B1866 | reverse complement strand
CCTCTATGGCCAGCTGGTACCGCGGCCTGGTGCGCCCGCCGGTCATGGCGTACGGACGCACCAAGGGCTGGTCGCCTTCGCCCCCGTACGGCGTGGCGGAATGGCCGCCGTACGGGCCGGGCGAGGCGGGGGGCGGGGTCATGGGTCCTCCGGGTCGGAACAGCAAGGGAACGGGCGAGCCGTCGGGTCGGTGCCGGCGGGATGGCGTCCGGCGACGGCCGCGCGGGCTGGCAGTCGGCTGGCAGGCGGTCAGTTCAGCAGACTGCCTTGCAGTTCGGCACGGAGGTCGGGGGTGAGGACGCCTCCGGCGCGGT
>NZ_JAVSCF010000664.1:0-316 GCF_031932565.1 Streptomyces sp. B1866 | reverse complement strand
GTTCTCCTGGTCCGGGGTGCGGCTGGAGCAGACCGGGCTCACGCGGGCCCGCGCGCGGATCGTGCCGGTCGGCTCGGCGGTGCGGGTCGACATCACCGGCGAGCACGGCGAGCCGGTGCTGAGCATCGACCGACTCGGCCTCCGCCCGGTGGAGCAGGCGCAGCTCGAAGGCCCGCGGCGGGAGCAGCAGGGCCCGCTGTACCGGGTCGACTGGACCCCGGTGTCGGCCGGGTCGTCCGAGCCGGTGCGGCTGGCGGTCCTGGGCGGTCTTGCGGCGTCGGGTGAGGGTTACGCGGACCTGGACGCGCTGGAGCGG
>NZ_JAVSCF010000663.1:0-318 GCF_031932565.1 Streptomyces sp. B1866 | reverse complement strand
TGAGCCTGCTGCCGGGGTGGTCGAGGGTGGCTTGGTGGCCGGTAAGACCGCGGTGTTGTTTACCGGTCAGGGTGCGCAGCGGGCGCGGATGGGCGTGGAGTTGGCGGCTGAGTTCCCGCGGTTCGCGGAAGCTCTGGATGAGGTGTGTGCGGAGTTGGACGGGCGGGTGGGCCGTTCGGTGCGTGACCTGCTCGCCGCGCCGGAGGGCTCCGAGGATGCGGCGTTGCTGAACGCGACGGAGTTCACGCAGGTGGCGTTGTTCGCGGTCGAGGTGGCGCTGTTCCGTTTGGCGGAGTCTTTGGGGGTTCGGCCGGATTA
>NZ_JAVSCF010000662.1:0-318 GCF_031932565.1 Streptomyces sp. B1866 | reverse complement strand
GTGCGGCCAGCGCCGGGGCCGGGGCGGCCCGCCCGCCGCCCGGACCGGGACCGGCCAGGCCGGAGTCGCCGGTCCCGAAGCCGCCCGGGCCAGGACCGTCCGGCCCGTCACCGCCGACGCCGAAACCGTCCGGCACGAGTCCGCCCAGCGCGAGGCCGTCCCCACCGGGCCCCGGCGGCGGCACCGGGCAGGCGGCCAGCACGCCGGGCACCCCGCGCACCGGACCGCCGCCCGTCTCCCCGCCCGAGCCCGCGCCGAAGCCCGCGCCGCCCTCCCGCCACGGGACGACCGCCACGACCGCCAGCGGGCCGTCCGCCG
>NZ_JAVSCF010000661.1:0-319 GCF_031932565.1 Streptomyces sp. B1866 | reverse complement strand
CCGTACGCGAGCGGCTGGCGCGCTGGGGCGAGCGGGTCTCCATCGCCTCCGTCAACGGGCCGTCCTCGACGGTGGTCTCCGGCGAGCCGGCGGCCCTGGACGAGCTGCTGGCCTCCTACGAGGCCGACGAGGTGCGGGCCAAGCGGATCCCGGTGGACTACGCCTCCCACTCCGCGCAGGTGGAGGCCATCCGCGAGCAGGTCGTCGGCGCGCTGGCGGGCATCGAGCCGCGGCGCGCCGAGATCCCCTTCTACTCCACCGTCACCGGCGGGGTGCTGGACACCTCGGGCGCGGACGCCGAGTACTGGTACACCAACCT
>NZ_JAVSCF010000660.1:0-320 GCF_031932565.1 Streptomyces sp. B1866 | reverse complement strand
CGCCGACTTCGACGCGGAATTCTTCGGCATCTCACCCCGCGAAGCACTGGCCATGGACCCCCAGCAACGCCTCCTGCTGGAAACAGCATGGGAGACCATCGAACGCGCGGGCATCGACCCCACCACCCTGCACGGCACCCGCACCGGCGTCTTCGCGGGCATGGCCGGGACCGACTACGCCACGGCCACAATGCCGTCGACCGTCGAAGGGCACGTTCTCACCGGCAACGCCACCAGCGTCGCGTCCGGCCGCCTCGCCTATACCTTCGGGTTCGAGGGACCGACTCTGACGGTCGACACGGCGTGTTCGTCGTCGCTGG
>NZ_JAVSCF010000659.1:0-320 GCF_031932565.1 Streptomyces sp. B1866 | reverse complement strand
GTGCGACTCCGGCCGGTGCGGCTCCGGCCGACCCGCGGCGCCTGGGCGAGGCCGCGGCCGGACCGGTCGGCGACGGCGCGGCGGAGCCCGTACCGGCCGAGGAGGCCCCGGCGCCCGCCGAGGCCCCCTTTGAGGACGCCCCGGCGGCCATGGCGGCCGAGGCCGCGGCCACGCCGCCGCCCGGGTTCGGCCCGCCGGAGGCGTTCGGCCCGCCCGAGGTCACCTCCTTCGACGAGACGCCGGCCGGGACGCCCGCGGTCCCCAGCGTGCCCGGCGTGCCCGCGGCCGCCGTCGGCGCGGGCGGCAGCGGCCCGTTCGGC
>NZ_JAVSCF010000658.1:0-326 GCF_031932565.1 Streptomyces sp. B1866 | reverse complement strand
CCAGGCCGCGCAGCAGGGCGGGCAGCGCCCCGGACCGCGCCTGTACGCGCAGTGCGGCCAGGTCGAGACCCACCGGCACCAGCAGCGCCGTGTCGAGCCGGAGGGCTTGGTCGAACAGTTCGAGCCCGAGTTCGGACGGCAGCGGGCGGCCGCCCATCTGCTTCAGCCGGGCGAGGTCGGTCTCGTCCAGGTCGCCGGTCATGCCG
This sequence comes from Streptomyces sp. B1866, assembly GCF_031932565.1. Classification (NCBI taxonomy): domain Bacteria; kingdom Bacillati; phylum Actinomycetota; class Actinomycetes; order Kitasatosporales; family Streptomycetaceae; genus Streptomyces; species Streptomyces sp. B1866. The sequence goes on along the minus strand of NZ_JAVSCF010000658.1, from coordinate 120 downwards.
GTGGCGTCCGCCCACAGGCCCCAGGCGAGGGAGTGGGCGGGCAGCCCGGCCGCGTGCCGCAGGTGGGCGAGCGCGTCGAGGGCGGCGTTGGCGGCGGCGTAGTTGGCCTGGCCCGGGCTG
>NZ_JAVSCF010000657.1:0-326 GCF_031932565.1 Streptomyces sp. B1866 | reverse complement strand
CCAGCGACGACGAACACGCCGTGTCGATGCTGACCGCCGGGCCCTCCAGGCCCAGGACATAGGACACGCGGCCGGAGGCGACGCTGCTCGTGGTGCCGTACCCGACGTACCCCTCGACCTCCGGCGGGACATCGCCGGGCCCCGACCCGTAGCCGTTGTCGATGACACCCGCGAAGACGCCGGTGCGGGTGCCGTGCAGGGTGGTGGGGTCGATGCCCGCGCGTTCGATGGTCTCCCATGCTGTTTCCAGCAGGAGGCGTTGCTGGGGGTCCATGGCCAGTGCTTCGCGGGGTGAGATTCCGAAGAATTCCGCGTCGAAGTCGGCG
>NZ_JAVSCF010000656.1:0-328 GCF_031932565.1 Streptomyces sp. B1866 | reverse complement strand
CTGGAGCACGAGCGGCTGAACGTGGTGGGCTCGGTGGGGTACTCCCGCGCGTTCCTGGACCGCGTCCACGGCACGCCGTTGCCGTCCGCTGTCACCGGGGAGGCGCTGCGCACCCGTACCCCGGAGTTCACCGCGTCGGTGGAGGAGTTCCTCACGCGGCACCCGGAGCGGCCCGAGCTGGCGGGCGCCGAGGGGAAGCGGGCCGGGGCGGTCCTGCCGCTGATCGCCTCCGGCCGTTCGATCGGCGTGTGCGTGATCACCTTCGACCGGCCGCACCCGTTCGGTGAGGACGAGCGGACCGTGCTGACGGCGCTGAGCGGCCTGGTGG
>NZ_JAVSCF010000655.1:0-329 GCF_031932565.1 Streptomyces sp. B1866 | reverse complement strand
CGGTGGGCCGCGCCGCCGCCCCGGCCCGCTGCCCGGCCGTGCCGGGGGCGCGGTGCGCCGCGCCGTCCCCGCCGCCGGTGTCGTCGGCCACCAGCCCGTACACGCCGTAGCCGGCGCCCGCGACCACCGCGGCGAGCACCCCGCTGATGACCGCGGTCTTCGAGCCGGTCCGCATGCTCCGCAAACCCCCACCGTCCCTCAGGCGCCCCCGCCCGCCTGGCGGGAGCGACGATCCGGGCACTCTACCGGTATCCGGCCACCCGCCCCGCCCGGGACCGGCCCGCCCGGCCGGGTCCGGCTAAATCCACGTATCCAGCCACATGCGGTCG
>NZ_JAVSCF010000654.1:0-329 GCF_031932565.1 Streptomyces sp. B1866 | reverse complement strand
TGCGGTGGTTTCTGGGGTGGGTTTGGATGAGACGGGTTTGACGCAGCCGGCGTTGTTTGCGGTGGAGGTTGCGTTGTTCCGGTTGTTTGAGTCGTGGGGTGTGCGGGGGGAGTGGGTCGGGGGTCATTCGGTGGGTGAGGTGGTGGCTGCGTGGGTGGCTGGGGTGTTGTCGTTGGGGGATGCGTGTGTGTTGGTGGCGGCGCGGGGTCGGTTGATGCAGGGGTTGCCGCGGGGTGGGGCGATGGTGGCGGTGGAGGCGTCGGAGGCTGAGGTTGTGGGGTCGTTGGGGGAGTGGGTGGGGCGGGTGTCGGTGGCGGCGGTGAATGGGC
>NZ_JAVSCF010000653.1:0-332 GCF_031932565.1 Streptomyces sp. B1866 | reverse complement strand
GCCCACGTGGTGCTGGAGGAGGCGCCCGCCGAGGAGGAGGCGACGCCGTCCGAGGACGGGGCGCCGGTCGAGGGCGAGGCTTTCCGGTCGCTGCCGGTGGTGCCGGTGCTGGTGTCGGCTCGGGGCGAGGCGGCGCTGCGGGCCCAGGCGGAGCGGCTGCGCGAGCGGGTGCTGGCGGATTCGCGGCTCGCGCTGGCGGACGTCGGTTTCTCGTCGGTGGTGTCACGGGCGCAGCTGGAGCGCCGTGCGGTGGTGGTGGCCTCCGATCGCGAGGAGCTGCTGGCGGGTCTGACGGCTTTGGCGGAGGGTGAGCCTGCTGCCGGGGTGGTCGA
>NZ_JAVSCF010000652.1:0-335 GCF_031932565.1 Streptomyces sp. B1866 | reverse complement strand
GGGGCCGCCGTCCGGGCGCGCCGCGCCGCCGTCCGCCGCGCCGCCGTCCGCGAACGGCGTCGGCCACTGGCCGGTCCCGACCGCTCCGGGCGCGTCCCAGCCCTGCCCGGGCGCGTACGCTCCGGGCCCGTCCATGCCCCGCCCCTGCTCCGGGACCATGGGCAGGTGCCAGTCCCACTCGCCGGTCCCGTCCGCGGCGCCGGCGGCGGACGGCCCGGCGGCGGACTGCGCGGAGCCCTCGGCATACCCGGCGCCGTCGTACGGCCCGGACCCGTCGGAGCGCGCGAAGCCCTCGGGGGGCGCGGGGTGCTCCTGCCGCGCGCGCGGCACGGTCT
>NZ_JAVSCF010000651.1:0-336 GCF_031932565.1 Streptomyces sp. B1866 | reverse complement strand
TAGAGGCGCTGGTGAGCACCACGGCCGACCCCGCGCACCTCCAGGGGCTGCTGCCGGAACACCAGCGGATCTGCCACCTGTGCGGCGAGGTGAAGTCGGTGGCGGAGGTCTCGGCACTGCTGAGCCTCCCGCTGGGGGTGGCGCGCATCCTGGTCGCGGACCTGGCGGAGGCGGGCATGGTGGCGATCCACCAGCCGGGCGGCGGTTCGGAGGCGGGCGGCACGCCGGACGTGACACTGCTGGAAAGGGTGCTCAGTGGACTTCGCAAGCTCTAACGGCACTCCCGTCGCCCCGCGCGCGACCACCTCGGCGAAGATCGTGGTGGCGGGCGGTTTC
>NZ_JAVSCF010000650.1:0-341 GCF_031932565.1 Streptomyces sp. B1866 | reverse complement strand
GGTTCCTGGAGATGGGCAAGACCGACCCGCGCGACCCGCGGGACGTCGCCGCCGCCCACCCCGGCGTGACCTACCGCGGATACGACCTCATCGACGCGGGCGCCGACCGGATCGGCGAGATCCTCACCACCCTGGCGAAGCTGTTCCAGCGGCGGGTGCTGCGGCCCCTGCCGGTGCGCACCTGGGACGTGCGCCGGGCGCCGGAGGCCTTCCGGCTCATGAGCCAGGCCAAGCACACCGGCAAGCTCGTGCTGACCGTGCCGCGGCCGCTGGACCCCGCGGGCACCGTCCTGGTCACCGGCGGCACCGGCACCCTGGGCGGCCTGCTGGCCCGGCACCTG
>NZ_JAVSCF010000649.1:0-344 GCF_031932565.1 Streptomyces sp. B1866 | reverse complement strand
CGCCAGCGCGGCCACCGCGACCGCCGCGCACGCCCCGGCCGGCGCCCACCGCCCGGCCTGGGCCGTGGCCCCGCCCGCCGTCGGCGCCGCGGCGGCCAGGAAGAGGGCGAGCCCGGCGGCCAGCGCCAGGAACGACAGCCACGTCCGCCCCCCGGGCCGGTGGCCGAACACGACGCTGCCCGCCACCAGGGTGAACAGCAGCTCGGCGGCCAGCAGCGGCTGCACCACCGACAGCCGGCCGGCCGCCAGCGCGCCCGCCTGGAGCACGGCGGACGCCACCAGGGCCGCCGCGCCCGCCAGCCACATCGGGCGGCGCAGCAGCCGGGCCAGCCGGCGCGCCGCCT
>NZ_JAVSCF010000648.1:0-351 GCF_031932565.1 Streptomyces sp. B1866 | reverse complement strand
GCGGCCGCCTCCGGGAGCCCGGTCCCCGCCGCCGCGCGCGGAACGCTCCCGGCCGCGCCGGGCACCCGGGGGTCGGCCGCGCGCCGGGAACCGGCCGCCGGCCGCTCATCGGCCGGTGAACCGTCGCGGCGGTCCCGGGCCGACGTGTCGACGGGCCTGCCGACGACCAGGGTGTCCACGTCCTCCGGCGACGGCGGACCGTCCGTGCGCTCCGGTCCCGCGGCCCGCGCGCCGGGCGCGTACGGCAGGTCGGGGCCGCCGCCGGGCACCGCGTCCGCCACGGGGCCGTCACCGGGCGACGCGTCCGCCACCGGGCCGCCGCCGGGCACCGAGGGACCGGTCTCCCGCGCG
>NZ_JAVSCF010000647.1:0-353 GCF_031932565.1 Streptomyces sp. B1866 | reverse complement strand
GGCGGCGATCCGGCGCGGCCCGGCCCGTCCGCGCGACCGGTGCGCGCGGCGGCACGGAGATCCGCCCGCACTCTCGGCAATCACTCGGACACGCTCCGGCGCACCAGGAGGTGACCAACCCACCCATCACTCGTTTTACGGAACGTGGAGCAGCAGAAGGCGACAGCGACACTCCCCGACCCCACCGTTCCCATCGACGTCGACCGGGCCGAGGCGGCCATCGTCGAGCACTATCCGCGGCTCGCGCGGCTGGCCTACCTGGTCCTGCCGTCCTCCCTGGGGCACACGCGCCGCGTGCTGACCGCGCACGCGCTGGTGCAGCAGGCGCTGCCGCGCGGCCGCGGCGGCTCCGG
>NZ_JAVSCF010000646.1:0-356 GCF_031932565.1 Streptomyces sp. B1866 | reverse complement strand
GGCCGTCCTCACCGGCCTGGCCGACGGTGACCTGGACCTGGACCGCGACGCCCTCCTCCAGGAGCAGCGGCGCCTCCAGCACCAGCTCGTCCAGCGCCGGGCTGCCGACCTGACGGCCCGCGGTGAGCGCCAGCTCGACCAGCGCGGTGCCCGGCACGATCGTCGTGCCCAGGACCACGTGGTCGCGGGTCCACGGCTGGGTCTCCGTGGACAGACGGCCGGTGAACACCCACTCGTCGCGCACGCCGACCTGCACCACCCCGGCGAGCATCGGGTGCTCGACCCGGCCGAGTCCGGCGGCGGTGGCGTCGCCGGTCCCGGACGTCGGAGCCAGCCAGTACCGCTCCCGCTGGAAC
>NZ_JAVSCF010000645.1:0-363 GCF_031932565.1 Streptomyces sp. B1866 | reverse complement strand
GGCGGCGCGCCGGCCGGCGCGAGGCGGGCCCCCGCGCGGGCGGCGGCCTCCGGGGACGTGGGCGGCGCGCCCTCGTCCCGCACCGCCTGCTGCTCGGCTGTGTTCGACACGTGATTTCCCTCTCCAGCGGCTCTCGGGCCTCTCCCCGGCGGGGGAGAGGGTCCGGTCCGGGCGCGGCCCGCGCGCCCGCCGCGACCACGGTACGCCGTGGCGCGGGCGCGGACCCGTCCTCGGACGGCGGCGTGCGGGTAAGTCCCGGGCCCGCGAGCGCGCCACCACCCTCGCACGTGTTGTGCCCACAACGCGGGCGGTTGGCACGCCTGGCCGCCCCGGGCCGCCCCGGAGCCCCCGGGCGGCGCGGGA
>NZ_JAVSCF010000644.1:0-369 GCF_031932565.1 Streptomyces sp. B1866 | reverse complement strand
GGCGAACCGCTCCGCGGGCCAGCGGCGGGCGGCCGCGTCGGCGCCGGGGTGCAGGACGACCGCGCCGGGGGCGGGCACGGGCTGGGCGGGCGGGGGCAGCCGCAGGTCGGCGGGGTCGGCGGGGATGCCGTGCCAGGTCAGCAGCCGGCACCAGCGGAGCCGTTCGTGCTCGTCCGGGTCCCAGGCCGGGCCGCGGGTCCCCGGGCCCGCGGGGTGCGCGTACGCCAGCAGCCGGACCGGGCACAGGGCGCGCAGCGGCGCCCGGCTGGCCGGGCCGTCGCCGTGCAGGTCCACGGCCAGGTCCGGCGGCGGCCCGGTCCACGCCAGGCGGCCGGGCACGGCCCGGCCGGGCGCGGCGGCGGGCAGCAG
>NZ_JAVSCF010000643.1:0-369 GCF_031932565.1 Streptomyces sp. B1866 | reverse complement strand
GGCGGCGGCGCCGAGCGCGGCGGGCGGGGCGTACGCCGGTCCGGCGGCCGCGTCGGCCCACAGCGCCGCGAGCCGCACCAGCAGCACGACGGCGGCGGCGAGCAGGGCCGCGGACTGCGCGCCCGGCGGGTAGGCCCGGGCTCTGAGCAGCAGGACCACGGTGAGCGAGGCGGTCAGCGGCACCGTCCACGGCCGGGTGGCGGCGACGGCGAGCAGCCCGGCGGCGCAGGCGGACGCCGCCGCGGCGGCGACGGCCAGGTCCAGGGTCCGGTGGGCGGCGCGCAGCGCGGCGCCGGCCTCGTGCCGGCGGACCGAGACGCCGGTCAGCCGCGGGTCGTCGCGGCCGGTGAGCCCGGCGGCGGTCAGCGC
>NZ_JAVSCF010000642.1:0-370 GCF_031932565.1 Streptomyces sp. B1866 | reverse complement strand
CGGGGGTGAGGACGCCTCCGGCGCGGTCGACGAGGAGGGCCATTTCGTAGCCGACGAGGCCGATGTCGCATTCGGGGTGGGCCAGGACGGCGAGGGAGGAGCCGTCGGAGATGGCCATGATGAACAGGAAGCCGCGTTCCATCTCCACGACGGTCTGGTTGACGGCGCCGCCCTCGAAGATGCGGGAGGCTCCGGCGGTGAGCGAGGTCAGTCCGGAGGCGACGGCGGCGAGCTGGTCGGCGCGGTCGCGGGGGAATCCCTCGGACATCGCCAGGAGGAGTCCGTCGGCGGAGACCACCACCGTGTGCGACACCCCGGGGGTGTTGTCCACGAAGCTGGTGATCAACCAGTTCAGATTCTGCGCCGCCTG
>NZ_JAVSCF010000641.1:0-372 GCF_031932565.1 Streptomyces sp. B1866 | reverse complement strand
GTGATGCGGCGTTGCGGCCGCATGTGGGTTGGTCGGTTGTCGATGTGGTGCGGGGTGGTGGGGGTGCGCCGTCGCTGGATGACGTGGTGGTGGTGCAGTCGGCGCTGTGGGCGGTGATGGTGTCGCTGGCGGCGGTGTGGCGGTCGGTGGGTGTGGAGCCTGCTGCGGTGATCGGTCACAGCCAGGGTGAGATCGCGGCTGCCGCTGTGTCGGGTGCGTTGTCGTTGGAGGATGCGGCGAGGGTGGTGTCGCTGCGGGCCAGGGCGATCGCGGAGGGTTTGTCGGGTCGGGGTGGCATGGTGTCGGTGCCGCTGCCTGCCGACGCCGTGCGCGAGCGGTTGGCCGAGTGGGGTGAGCGGATCTCGGTCGCTT
>NZ_JAVSCF010000640.1:0-374 GCF_031932565.1 Streptomyces sp. B1866 | reverse complement strand
GGCCGGAGCCCGCCTGGCGCTGCGCCGCGTGCGGCGGCGCCCGGCTGCGGGCCCGGGTGGTCGGCGCCCGGCGCACCGCCGAGGAGCTGGGCCGGGCCTTCCCGGCCGTGCCCGTGCGCACCTCCGGCCGCGACCACGTGCTGGCCACCGTCCCCGACCGCCCGGCGCTGGTGGTCAGCACGCCCGGCGCCGAGCCGGTCGCCGAGAACGGCTACGCCGCCGCGCTGCTGCTCGACGGCTGGGCGCTGCTCGGCCGTCCCGACCTGCGGGCCGGCGAGCAGGCGCTGCGGCGCTGGCTGGAGGCGGCGGCCCTGGTGCGCGGCCACGGGCCGGACGGCGCCGGGCCGGCCGGGGCGGGCGGGGGCGGCACGGTG
>NZ_JAVSCF010000639.1:0-376 GCF_031932565.1 Streptomyces sp. B1866 | reverse complement strand
CCGCCTGGCCGCCCGGGCCCCGCACGGCCGCGGGCCCGCCGGGCCCTGGGACCCGGCCGCGGGCCTGACCGGCCGCGAGCGGCAGATCGCCGAGCTGGTCGGGGACGGCCTGACGAACCGGCTGATCGGCAAGCGGCTGCACATAGCCGAGAAGACGGTGGAGATGCACCTGTCCAACGTGTTCGCCAAGCTGGGCGTCGCCAACCGGGCGGCGGTCGCGGCGCTCATCACCCGCGCGCACCAGACGGCGGCGGGGGCGGGCGCGATGCCGGCGCCCGGGGGCGTCCCGGCGCCGGTGCCGGGCGGGGCACCGGCGGTCGCCCATGCGCGGGCGGTCGGCGGGGTTTCGGCGGTCGGTCCGGCGTCGGCGGCCGGG
>NZ_JAVSCF010000638.1:0-380 GCF_031932565.1 Streptomyces sp. B1866 | reverse complement strand
GGGGGGGGTGTGGGTGAGGCGTCGGGTGTGGATGCCGGTGGGGCGGATGGTGATTTCGTTTTGGGTGTGGTGGGTGGTGAGGGTGGTGGTGAGGTGGTGGAGGGTTTGTTGGGTGAGGGTGGTGGGGATGTCGATGAGTCGGGTTTGGTGGTCGGGGTGTTCGAGTGTGGTGGTGCGGCCGAGTCCCCAGGTGAGGGCTTGGAGGGGGTGGTTGAGGGGTTCGGTTGGGGTGGTGGCGGTGGCGTGGGTGGTGAGGAGCCAGAGGGGTGTGGGGGTGGTGGTGTGTTGGGTGAGGGTTTGGATGAGGGTGAGGTTGAGGGTGGTGCCGGTGGGGGTGTGGGGGTGTTGGGGGTGGGGGTTTTCGTCTAGGGCGAGGAGGG
>NZ_JAVSCF010000637.1:0-385 GCF_031932565.1 Streptomyces sp. B1866 | reverse complement strand
GTACGGCCGCCGCGCACGGGGCGGAGAGCCACACGGCGTCCTGGGCGGGGCGGGCGCGGCGCGGGGTCACGTGGTGCCGTCCTTCCGGCACCGGGGCCCGCCGCCGCCGTCCGGGTCCCGGCCGTCGAGGCGGTGGCCGAGTTCGTCGGCGACGGCGACGGACGCGCGGAGGGATTCGCGCAGCTGGCGGTTCATGGCCCGCATCTGGTGGGCGGTGACGCGGTCGCTGCCGAGGCTGGACCACATGTGGCCGACCAGGATGGTGGCCATCCGCAGCCGCTCGGCCGTGGCCGGGCCGTACGCGGCGGGCTCGCCCAGCCGTGTGCCCCGGGCGTCGATCGTGGCCAGTACGTCGCGGAGGGCGTCGGTCAGCTCGGCGGCGTAC
>NZ_JAVSCF010000636.1:0-388 GCF_031932565.1 Streptomyces sp. B1866 | reverse complement strand
TACCTCGCCCGCGGTGTTTTCGCTGGGCGGTGCGGCGGTGGGTGGTGGCTCTTCCAGCACCACGTGTGCGTTGGTGCCGCTGATGCCGAAGGATGACACGCCGGCGCGGCGTGGCCGGTCTGTCTGCGGCCAGGGCACGGGCTCGGTCAGCAGTTCCACGTTGCCGGCTGTCCAGTCCACATGCGGTGTCGGCTGATCCACGTGGAGGGTGGGGGGCAGTATGCCGTGGCGCATGGCCATGACCATTTTGATGACGCCCGCGACGCCCGCGGCGGCCTGCGTGTGCCCGATGTTGGATTTCACGGACCCGAGTCGCAGCGGTCGTCCGGCGTCCCGTCCCTGTCCGTAGGCGGCGAGTAGGGCTTGGGCTTCGATGGGGTCGCCGAGG
>NZ_JAVSCF010000635.1:0-390 GCF_031932565.1 Streptomyces sp. B1866 | reverse complement strand
GGCTCCCCACCGGTCGGCCCGGCGCCCGCCGCGGGCGGGAAGCCGTCCGGGGCCGTGGCCCGGCCGGGCGCACCGCGCAGCGCGAACCGCCAGGCCGGGTTGAGGCGGGCCAGCCACAGGGCGCGCGGACCGGCCAGGACCAGCGCGTCCGGACGCAGGTCGGTGCGCGCGCGAGCCGCGTCGAGGAGGGCGGGCAGCAGGGCGTCGGGCACCCGGTACCCGTACCGGTTGGCGGCCGCGAGCCACTGGGGCAGCAGCTCGGTGAGGTCGGGCGCGGTGCGCGAGGCGGCCCGTCCCGGGCCCGACCGGTCGGCGAGGAGCAGCGCCAGCCGGGCGCGGGCAGCCCTCGGCAGCGGCGGGCGGTGGTCCGCCGGCGCGGGGCCGGGCAGC
>NZ_JAVSCF010000634.1:0-405 GCF_031932565.1 Streptomyces sp. B1866 | reverse complement strand
GGACTCCAACAGCCCCACCGCCATCCCTGCCCACTGCGCCCCCTGACCGGGGAAGACGAACACCGGCTTCCCCCCGGTTGCACTCCCCTGAAGGACATGCGCGGCGGGCTCCGACGCGGCCAGCGCGCCGAGACCCGCCAGCAGCTCCGCACGGTCCGAGGCCACCACCACCGCGCGCCGCTCCAACTGCGCCCGGGCCGTCAGCGACGAGAAGCCGAGGTCCAGGACGGAGACGTCCGGGTGTTCGGTCACGTGTGCGCGCAGCCGGTCGGCCTGCTCCCGCAGCGCCTCCTCGCTGCGTGCGGACACCGCCACCGGCACCGCCGCCGGCGGCCGGGGCTCGCTCTGGGCCCGCGCCCGGTCCTCGGCCGGAGGCTCCTCCAGGATCACGTGGGCGTTGGTGCC
>NZ_JAVSCF010000633.1:0-412 GCF_031932565.1 Streptomyces sp. B1866 | reverse complement strand
CGGTATCAGCGGCACCAACGCCCACGTCGTTCTCGAACAGGCCCCCGAATCCGAGGCCGCCGTCGCGCCGTCCCCGCATTCCGTACCGGACGGGGAAGCGGCAGACGAAACCGCCGTTCCGGCGCTCGTTCCGATCCCGGTTTCCGGGCGGGGCGAGGCAGGTCTGCGGGGCCAGGCGGGTCGTCTGGCGTCGTGGCTGGCGGGCGCGGGCGCGAATGTCGGCGTGGGTGATGTGGCGTATTCGCTGGTGAGGTCCCGGTCGGTGTTCGAGGACCGGGCCGTGGTGCTGGCGTCGGACGGTGCGGGACTGGCGGGGGATCTGGCGGCGTTGGCCGCCGGCGGTGAGGTGTCCGGCCGGGTGGTCGAGGGTTCCGTGGTGAGTGGCGGGTTGGGTTTGTTGTTTACGGGTCAG
>NZ_JAVSCF010000632.1:0-419 GCF_031932565.1 Streptomyces sp. B1866 | reverse complement strand
GTGGCCTGCCGGGTCGGTGTGGGTGAGGGGGTTTCCCTCGCCGTCCCAGGTCCACGTCTCGTGCGTGCCGTCCGGGTGGTCGCGGCGGCTGGGCAGGCCCTCGGGAGTCCAGGTGGTGCGGGTGGTGTGGCCCAGGGGGTCGGTGAGCGTGGTGATGCGGCCGAACGGGTCGCGTTCGACGGTGGTGGTGTGGCCGAGCGGGTCGGTGACCGTGCGCGGTAGGCCCGCCGGGGTGGTGGTCAGGCGGGTGGTGTGGCCCAGCGGGTCGGTGACTGTCGTCAGGTGGCCGCGGTCGTCGTACGCGTACGCCGTCTCCGCGCCCGCCGGGTCCCGGACCGCGAGCAGGTTGCCCTGCTCGTCGTAGGTGTGGCGCCAGGTGGCGCCGCCCGGCTGGGTGACCTCGGTCGGCTGGCACAGGG
>NZ_JAVSCF010000631.1:0-420 GCF_031932565.1 Streptomyces sp. B1866 | reverse complement strand
GGCCCGCGCAGGCGCCCGCCCCGCGCCACGGCGAGGCCGCGTCGGCGACCAGCCCGGCGTCGGAGAGGTCGCGCAGCGCGCGCGCCCCGCCGTCCGCGGTGAACCCCGGCAGCACCACGCCCCGCCAGGGGGTCACCCGCAGCGCGCCCGACCCGTCCCGGGCGGCGGTACCGGCCAGCAGCCGCCACCGCGCGGCGGTGATCCGGCCGAGCGGGACGGCGACCGACAGGGCCCGGCGCCCGTCCGGGCCGACGACCAGGCCGGGCCGGGGCCCGGCCTGGTGGGCCTGGTACTGGTCGGCCTGGTCCTGGTAGGAGAGGGCGGCCGGCGGCACCCGGTCGGGCCCGCCGTCGGCGGTGCCGGTACCGGCGGCGCCGTCCCGCGCGGGTTCGGCGCACGCGATGCCCGCGGCGGCCAGGG
>NZ_JAVSCF010000630.1:0-421 GCF_031932565.1 Streptomyces sp. B1866 | reverse complement strand
CCGTGTGCTTCGACGGCGTCGATGTCGTTGGGTGTGAGGCGGGCGTTGGTGAGGGCTTGGTGGATGACGCGTTGTTGTGCGGGGCCGTTGGGTGCGGAGAGGCCGTTGGAGGCGCCGTCTTGGTTGATGGCTGTGCCGCGGATGACGGCGTGGATGTGGTGTCCGTTGCGGAGTGCGTCTGTTCGGCGTTCGATGAGGAGGAGGCCGGTGCCTTCTCCGGCGCCCATGCCGTTGGCGGTGGCGGAGAAGGGTTTGCAGCGGCCGTCGGTGGCGAGTCCGCGTTGGCGGGAGAATTCTACGAAGAATTCGGGTGTGGACATGACGGTGACGCCGCCTGCGAGGGCGAGGTCGCATTCGCCGGTTCGTAGGGCGTTCACCGCGAGGTGCAGTGCCACCAGCGACGACGAACACGCCGTGTCGA
>NZ_JAVSCF010000629.1:0-429 GCF_031932565.1 Streptomyces sp. B1866 | reverse complement strand
GCCGGGGCCATCGCGGCCTACAGCGCGGGCGCCCGGGCCGCGGCCGCGCGCGTGAACGCCGAGTCCGGCCCGCACGGCGACCGCCCCGGCCCGCACGGTGACCGTCCCGGACCCGTGCCCGGCGCGCCGGACGGGCCCGGGCTGCCGGGGGCCCGTACCGGGGCCGCGCCGGGCGGAGACGACGGCTCTCCGTGGGCCCCCGGCCACGGCACCGAGGCGGACGGCGGCGGACCCGGGTGGTCGTCGGCCTTCCGAGCGGACAGCCCGGACGCCTTCCGTACGAACGCCCCGGCCGGCCCTCTGGAGGGCCCCCCGGGGAGCGCTGCCGGCGACGACGGCGCGTGGGCGGCCCGGCCCGAGGCGGGCCCGGGCCCCGGCCCGGCCCGGCCCCGGGACGTTCTGGACGCGTTCGCCGCGGGCGGCGGTCCT
>NZ_JAVSCF010000628.1:0-430 GCF_031932565.1 Streptomyces sp. B1866 | reverse complement strand
GGGGTGGGTGGTCTGGCCGGGTTCGAGGGGCTGGTACGGGGTGCCGCAGACGGCGCACAGGGCGGTCTGCTGGAGTGGCGGCCGCAATGGGTTGGGTCGCGGCCCATCGCGGCCCAGCGCCGGATCTGGGCCCGTGGTCCGCGATGGGCCGCGACCCGCGCCATTGCGGCGCCCATCGGCGAGGGTGATCCCGAGGTAGATCGCGATCCGTTCCCCGTCGTCGCCGCGTGGCTTGCTGCGCCGGAGCTGGGGGACGACCGAGAGCAGGTTGCGGCCTAGCAGCTGCTTGGTTCCGGGGCGGATGCCGCTGTCGTCGGCCCAGTCCTTCCAGACCGCCCACAGCTCGTCCACGGGCACCTGGCAGGCGGGCCCGGTCTCGCAGCACTCCCGCACGAACGCCGACGTGGGTGAGGCGGTGTCCTGCATGGTG
>NZ_JAVSCF010000627.1:0-430 GCF_031932565.1 Streptomyces sp. B1866 | reverse complement strand
GACTTCCTGGAGGAAGGGAGGCACGGGGAACAGCGGTCCGTCGTCCTCGAAGGGGAACAAGGTGCCGCCGAGGACGAACTGGTGCGGTTCCCAGCGCTGGTAGGCGGAGGCGAGCGCCTTCTGCTTGCCCCAGCCGGCGTCGTAGGTGGGGTACCAGCCGCAGTTGACGATGGGGTGGCCCTCGTCGAGAAGCCGTTGGGGCGGGTACAGGTTGGGCTGCACGATGGGTATCTCGGGCCGCCACCACTCCACGACGGCGCCGCGGCGTGGCTTGACGAAGCTGTCGGCCAGCCCGTCGTTCCAGATCCGGGCCGTCTTGTTGTGGCCGTTGACGATGTCGATGGCGAAGTTGACGAAATCCATACAGGCGTCGGCATGCAGCGCGGTCGGGCCGTACTTCGCCTGGGCGAAGGCCAGCAACTGGGGGTAG
>NZ_JAVSCF010000626.1:0-431 GCF_031932565.1 Streptomyces sp. B1866 | reverse complement strand
GCGAAGATCGTGGTGGCGGGCGGTTTCGGCGTGGGCAAAACCACGTTCGTCGGCGCGGTCTCCGAGATCAACCCCCTGCGCACCGAAGCCGTCATGACCAGCGCCTCCGCCGGCATCGACGACCTCAGCCACGTCCAGGACAAGACCACCACCACCGTCGCCATGGACTTCGGCCGCATCACCCTCGACGACGACCTCATCCTCTACCTCTTCGGCACCCCCGGACAGGACCGCTTCTGGTTCATGTGGGACGACCTCGTCCGCGGCGCCATCGGCGCCGTCGTCCTCGTCGACACCCGACGCCTCGCCGACTGCTTCCCCGCCGTCGACTACTTCGAGAACTCCGGACTCCCCTTCGTCATCGCCCTCAACGGCTTCGACGGACACCAGCCCTACAGCCCCGAAGAAGTCCGCGAAGCCCTCCAGATCGG
>NZ_JAVSCF010000625.1:0-432 GCF_031932565.1 Streptomyces sp. B1866 | reverse complement strand
CCGAAGAATTCCGCGTCGAAGTCGGCGGCTTCTGGCAGGAAGGCTCCGTTGCGTACGTAGCTGGTGCCCAGGTGTTCCGGATCGGGGTCGAACAGGGTTCGGGTGTCCCAGCCGCGGTCCTGGGGGAATTCGGTCACGGCGTCTGTGCCGGCTGCGATCAGGTCCCACAGTTGTTGTGGTGATCCGGCGCCGCCGGGGAACCGGCATCCCATTCCGACGATGACGATCGGGTCCTCGCTGCCGGGGACCACGGTGGCGGCCGGCGCCGCGGTTGTGGTCTTCGGTGTGTTCTCGCCTGTCAGTTCGGCGGCCAGGAAGGAGGCGAGTCGGGTGGGGGTCGGGTGGTCGAAGACCAGTGTCGAGGGCAGGCGCAGGCCCGTCGCCGTGCTGAGCCGGTTGCGCAGCTCCACACCCGTCAGCGAATCGAAGCCG
>NZ_JAVSCF010000624.1:0-432 GCF_031932565.1 Streptomyces sp. B1866 | reverse complement strand
CGGGTGCGCCGCCGCGGCGCGTGCGGCCGCCGCCTGCCGGGCCGTGGCCGCCCGTACGGCCGCGCACGGCCCGTACGGTCCACAGCGTCCACCAGGCGGCGAAGGCCGCGTATCCGGCGACGGCCAGGGCGTTGGCGCCGAGCGCGGCGGGCAGGTCGCCGTGCGCGACGGCGTGCGCGCTGCGCAGGCCGCCGCAGGTCGGGCAGTACAGGCCGGTCAGGGCCCACAGCGGGCAGACCGGGTAGTGGCCCGGCTCGCCGGGATCGACGGCGGCGACGAGCGCGAAGGCCGCGCCGGTGCCGGTGAGGACGGCCAGCGGGGCGGCCAGGCGGCCCGCCGCGGCGCGGGCGCGGCGGGCCGCGTACCGGCCGGCCGTGGGGGCTTGCGTCACAGCGCCCAGTGTCGCGGCGGCGGCGTCGCCGCGCAGCCCGG
>NZ_JAVSCF010000623.1:0-433 GCF_031932565.1 Streptomyces sp. B1866 | reverse complement strand
GGGGTGGGTGGTCTGGCCCGGTGTGACGGGCTGCAAGGGACGGCCGCAGACGGCGCATGGGGGCCGGTGCTCAGGTGGCGACCACAATGGGGAGAGTCGCGACTCATCGCGACTCAGGGCCGCCGCTGTCGGGGTGGTGAGTGGCGTTGAGTCGCGACTCACGTCATTGCGGGCGCCACTGTGCAGGGTGATCCCGCTGTAGGTGACGCCCTGCCTGCCGTCGTCGCCGCGGCGGCGGACACGGCGCAGCTGGGGGACGACGGACAGCAGGTTGCGGCCCAGCATCTGCTTCGTGCCCGGGTGGACCCCGCTGTCTTCGGCCCACTCCTTCCAGGCGGCCCACAGGTCGTCGGCGGTGACTTCGCAGGCTGGCCCGGTGGTGCAGCGTTCGCGGACGAACGCGGAGGTGGGTGAGGCGGTGTCCTGCATGGTG
>NZ_JAVSCF010000622.1:0-433 GCF_031932565.1 Streptomyces sp. B1866 | reverse complement strand
GTGGACGGCGCGCCGGGCCGCCGTCCGGCGGCGGCCGGCGGCGTGTCCCAGCCCCCGGCCACCGCCGGGGAGCGGCACAGGCCCAGGCTGCCGGCCGCGACCAGCAGCGCGCCGACCATCTCGGGCAGCAGGCGCGGCCCGAGGGCGATGCGCTCGCCGAACAGCGCCCAGCCGAGCGCCACGCTCACCACCGCGTCCCCGAGCGTCAGCGCCGGCTGCGAGGCGGCCAGCGTCCCGGCGCGCAGCGTGGCCTGGAGCAGCAGCAGACTCAGCAGGCCCACGCCGGCCGCGGCGTACGGCCACCAGCCGGCGGCCACGGCGGCCGGGCCGGCCGCCAGCCGGCCCGTGACCTCCTTCACCAGCGCCGCCGTGCAGGCGAAGCAGACGGCGGTCGCGCAGCCCAGCACGGCGGCGCGCGGCGCGCCCCGCACCG
>NZ_JAVSCF010000621.1:0-438 GCF_031932565.1 Streptomyces sp. B1866 | reverse complement strand
GCCGACGATCGCCAGCGGCTCGCTCGCCCGGTCCTCGTACTCCCGCAGCCGCGCCCGGGTCTCGTTCAGATCGACGGCCATCCGCTTCAGGTACCGGACGAGCTTTTCCTGCTGCGGATCGGTGCTTTCAGCGCTCATGTTCATTTTCCCCGTCATGCCTCGCCGAACTCGGCGTCGATCAACTGGAAGACCTCGTCGGCGGTGGTGGCCGCTTCGATCCGTTCGCTCGTGTTCTGTCCGCCGTCGGTGATGGCGGCCAGGAGGGCGCGGAGCTGGCCTGCCACGCGCTGCTGCTCACTGGCCGTGATCTCGGCGAGCATGCCTTCGAGCTTCTTCAGTTCCTGGTCGATGAGCGGTTCCGCCGCGTCGGCGCCCAGTTCGGACAGGAGCAGCCGCGTGATGGCCAGCGGTGTCGGGTGGTCGAAGACCAGGGTGGCG
>NZ_JAVSCF010000620.1:0-439 GCF_031932565.1 Streptomyces sp. B1866 | reverse complement strand
GAAGGCCGTGCCGCCGCCCCGCCAGCGCACCGCCCGCACCGCCGCCTCGCGCAGCGCGCCCGCCGCCTCGCGGCGCAGCCCGCCCTCCGCGGCCCGTACGAGGTCGGCGTACACCGCCGCGACCCGGTCCTCCAACTCGGCGGCGAGCCGGACCGCGGCGGCCGCGTCGGGCACCGGGAAGGGCAGCGCGTAGGCCGGGGCGGCGCTCGCCGGCCTGCCGTCGAGGTCGCGCACGGTGCGCTCCAGCACGTCGCGCCGCGCCCGGTGCGCGGCGTACGCGTCGCGGGCGTCGGCCAGCCGGTCGTCGCCGACCCGGCCGCCGACCACCCCGTACCCGTACACCGCCGCGTGCTCGGCGGCGAGGGCCGCCTGCACGGCGGGCAGGGCCGCGGCGTCCGGTGCGGCCCTGCCCGGAGCGCGTCGCGGTGCGGCGGCCGGT
>NZ_JAVSCF010000619.1:0-443 GCF_031932565.1 Streptomyces sp. B1866 | reverse complement strand
CCGGTGCCAGGCGGCACCCCCGCGCCCCTGCGGGCGCCCGCGCCCCGACACAGGGACCGGGACGGGGGTGGCGGTATGAGCACCCCCACCACCGGACCCGGCCCCGTCCGCGCGGGCGGCGGCCCCCAACGGCCGGCCGAACCCCCGGCCATCGCGGGCGGCGCAGGTCCGGTCCCCCCGCCGACGCACCCGATGGCCGTGGCACGGCACCTGCTCCCCCAGTGGCAGCACGAGGGCCTGCTGACCCTGCGGCACTGGCGCGGCACCTGGATGCGCTGGGAGCTCTCGCACTGGCGCGAGCTGGACGACCAGGAGCTACGCGCCTGGCTCTACCAGCACCTCGAACACGCCGTCTACCCCCACACCACACCGCAGGGACAGACCGAAGAGCGGGACTGGGCCCCCACCATCCGCAAGGTCGCCGACCTCACCCACGCCCTCGC
>NZ_JAVSCF010000618.1:0-451 GCF_031932565.1 Streptomyces sp. B1866 | reverse complement strand
GACCTCGGAGCCGCCCACCAGCGAGCCTCCCACCTCGCAGCCCCCCACCAGCCCGTCGCCGTCGGGCACCAAGCCCCCCGGCGGTCTGATCAACTACGTCTTCGACCTGTCCGGCAAGTCGTACATCGCGGCCCCGAACGGTGACGTGGCGCTCAAGGGCGGCATCAACGCGCTGTTCGACCCGAAGACGGGCACCTTCAACTCCGACCTGACGCTGAACCCGACCAGCGGCAACTTCCGCATCCTGGGCTTCCTGCCCACCACCGCCAAGGTCGAGTTCACGCAGGTGGGCCAGACCACCGGCACCCTGAAGGGCGGCAAGCTGGAGACTCACTCCAGGATGTTCGTCAAGCTGCCGCAGATCGCGGTCTTCGGCATCCCGATCGCCGGTGGCGACCAGTGCCAGACCACCACGCCGTCTGACATCACCCTGAAGTCCACCCAGGACTTC
>NZ_JAVSCF010000617.1:0-452 GCF_031932565.1 Streptomyces sp. B1866 | reverse complement strand
TGATCCGCCAGCCACGGATGCGTCTCCAACGACAACCGACCCGTCAACACATGCTCATCACCCCCCGCCACCGCCACCGCAGCACCCAACAACGGATGACCCGCCACCCCCACACCCAACGCCGACGCCGACACCCCACCCGACACGTCATGCCGCAACCAATACCAATCCCGCCGAAACGCATACGTCGGCAAATCCACCACCCGACCAGCCGACACCACACCCGACCAATCCACCGACACCCCACGCGCCCACAACCGACCCACAGCCGCCAACGCGCCGACGACCTCGTCACCCTCCCGCAGACCGGGAACGAACTGAGCCGACCCCTCGACCGCGAGGCATTCCTGTCCCATAGCGGTGAGAACACCGCCGGGGCCGATTTCCAGGAATGTGGTAACGCCCTGTTCTTCGAGCGCGCGTATCCCGTCCAGGAAACGCACCGCCTCCCG
>NZ_JAVSCF010000616.1:0-453 GCF_031932565.1 Streptomyces sp. B1866 | reverse complement strand
TGGCCGGGGAAGACGAACACCGTACGGGGGGTGCCGGCCGTGGCGGTCCCGGTGGTGACCGTGGGGTGGGGCTGGTCGGCGGCCACCGCTGCCAGGCCGGGCAGGAAGTCCGCCGGCTGCGTCCCGTGGACCACCGCCCGGTAGGCGAACGCGGGCCGTCCCGTGGCCAGCGTGTGCGCGACCCTGGCCACGTCAACCGGGCCCCGGCCGGTGCTGGTGTCGGCGCTGATCCGGTCGTGCAGCCGACGGGCCACCGCACGCAGCCCGGGCTCGGACTTGGCCGACAGCAGCCACACCACCGGCAGCCCGCCACCGGCCTCCGCGCCCGCGTCCGGCCCGGCGGCCGTCTGGACGTCTTCCCGCGCGTCTTCACCCGGGGCCGCCGTGTCCGGGACGTCCTTCGCCGGGGCGTCCTGCTCGGCGGGTGCCTGTTCGAGGATGACGTGCGCGTTG
>NZ_JAVSCF010000615.1:0-459 GCF_031932565.1 Streptomyces sp. B1866 | reverse complement strand
GGCGCCGAACCGCCCCGCCCGCGCGGGACCGCGGACGGCCACGCCGCCCTCGCCGCCCTGGACCGGCTGTACGCGCGGGCCGAGCGGGCCACCGAGCGGTACGACGCGGCGGGGGAGCGGGCGGCGCGGCTGCGCGAGCAGGCCGACCGCGTCCGCGACCGGGTCGCCCGCGGCCAGGAGCGCGTCAACCGCGTGCGCGCCGGTCTCGGCGCGCTCGCCGCCGCGCAGTACCGCTCCGGCGGCGTGGACCCGCTCCTGGCCCTGCTGCTGACCGCCGACCCCGACCAGTACCTGGAGCGGGCGGCCACGCTGGAGCGCATCACCAGCGCGCAGGCGGCCCGGCTGCGGGTGCTGCGGGCCGCCCAGCGGACGCTGCGCCAGCAGCGTGCCGAGGCGCGGGCCAGGCTCGCCGCGCTGGCGGCCGGCCGCCGGGCCCTGGCCCGGCGCAGGCGCGACGTG
>NZ_JAVSCF010000614.1:0-460 GCF_031932565.1 Streptomyces sp. B1866 | reverse complement strand
GCGGCCTGGGGCGCGCCCGGCGCCGCCGGGAGCCACGCGCCACCGCGCCCCCGGGACTTGGCGGCACGCGTCAGCGGCGCGGCTCCTGGCACGGCGCGCACGGGAACGCCGCCGCCGGGGGCACGGCCGCCGCCATGACGCGGCAGGTGTGCGGCCCGGCGCCCAGCGCCAGCGCCGCGCGCAGGTCGTCGCCGGTGTCCACGTCCCGCCGTACCGAGTCCACCCCGTGCGCCGCGATCTCCCGCGCCCCCGACGCCCCGTGCCGGGCCCGCGACGCGCCGCCGAAGGCCGGGGCCAGGTCGGTGCCGGGCGCCGCCGCGAGCAGGGTCGTGCCGACCCCCGCCGCGTCCGCGAGGAAGGCCCGCGGAAGGCCGTCCGCGGCCTGGAGCACCCGCGCCAGCTCGGCGGCCCGCAGCGCGGGCAGGTCGGCGTTGAGCGCGGCCACCGCCGCCCGCGGCCG
>NZ_JAVSCF010000613.1:0-465 GCF_031932565.1 Streptomyces sp. B1866 | reverse complement strand
CCTCGATCTTTCGTGACGGTCCGTTGGATTCTCTGGCGGGCAGTTTCGGTCGTCCGGGCTGATGACGGGCAGGTTTGTGCCCCGGCTGTCGCGTCGGGTGGGCGCCGGGTTCCACAGGCTCCGGTCGGGTGGTGCTGCTGGTAGGGACGTGACGCGGCTGGTCAGCCGGGGTTCGGCAGGGCCGTGAGCTGTTGTAGGGCTTCGATGATCGCGTCGGTCCAGGGCCAGTTCCGGGAGAGCCGGAGGATGCGGCGGCGGCCGGTGGTGACGAGTTGGGCGGCTGCGGCGAACAGCCGCAGCCTCACGCGCTTTGGCTCCCACAGCCGGGCGGGGCCGGTCAGGGCCAGCATCGGCATCCAGGCCAGCAGGTCGAGGGCGATCTGGACGATCTCCAGCCAGACCTGGTTCTGCGCGGTGTCGTGGAGAGGCAGGTTGGTAAGGCCGGTGGCGCGGGCCGCGCGGATG
>NZ_JAVSCF010000612.1:0-467 GCF_031932565.1 Streptomyces sp. B1866 | reverse complement strand
GCCGAGGGTTACGGCCCCGCGGGCGCCCGCGCGCCGCAGGACGGGCCCCGAGCGCCGCAGGACGGGCCGGGCCGGCCGCGGGCCCAGGCGGACCGGACCGGCCAGGCGGCCGAGAACGAGCAGTGGACCGTCCCGCTGGCCCCCGACGACGGCGGGCCGGACGAGGCGACCGCCTTCCCGATCGCCGGGCACTCCCCGTACGGTGCGGCCGCCGCCCGCGCGGGCACCCCGTGGACAGGGGCTCCAGGGGCTCCAGGGGCTCCAGGGGCTCCAGGGGCTCCAGGGGCTCCAGGGGCTCCAGGGGCTCCAGGGGCTCCAGGGGCTCCAGGGGCTCCAGGGGCTCCAGGGGCTCCAGGGGCTCCAGGGGCTCCAGGGGCTCCAGGGGCTCCAGCGGCTCCAGGGGCTCCAGCGGCTCCGGCGTCCCACGCGGGCGGCGGCGCGCCGGAGCGGCCCCGCGCGGCCGGACC
>NZ_JAVSCF010000611.1:0-468 GCF_031932565.1 Streptomyces sp. B1866 | reverse complement strand
GGGCCCGGCATGGGGCGGCCCCGGGCGCGGGCGGCGGCAGCGGCCTGCCCGCCGTCTCCGGCGCGACCGGGCACGGCCAGGGGACGTACGACCCGGCGGCGGCGTACGCGCGGGCGGCGGACAGCGAGGGCCGCGGGCTGCCCGGGGGCGGAGAGCGGCCGGACGGCGGCGTGCCGGGCGGTCCGGACGGTGTCGGCGGTACGAGCGGTCCCGGCGGCCCTGGCGGCCCCGGCGTCTCCGACGGCGGTACGGGGGGCGTCCCGGCCGTACCCGACGGTCCGGACGCTTCCCGGGCCCACGCCCCCGGCACCGGGCCCGGCACCCCGCCCGGCGACCCGAACGAGCCGCGGCCCACCGGGCGGCGCCGCGCGGGTCCCCACCCCGCGGAGCAGCCCCAGGGCGGGGCCGGGGGCCCGGCCGCCCTGGCCGCGCCCGGCACTCCCGCGCCCGGCACACCCGCGCACGGCC
>NZ_JAVSCF010000610.1:0-470 GCF_031932565.1 Streptomyces sp. B1866 | reverse complement strand
CGGCGCGTCCCTGGCGGGCGCGCCCGGCGTGCTGGCCGAGGCCCACTGGCGCGCGGGCCGGCTCGGCGAGGGCCTGCACCTGGCCCGGGAGGCGGTCAAGCGCGCCGACGGCGGCGCGGCCGTGCCCTGGCATGCGCCCGCCCGGCTGCCGCTGGCCGCCATGCTCACCCACCTGCGCCAGACCGCGGAGGCGGCGGCCGCGGTCGACGCGCTCGCCGACGAGATCGCCCGCCGTGGCGCCCCCGTGCTGCGCGGCGTCCCGCTGATCCTCGGCTCCTGCCTCGCCCTCGCGCGCGGCGCCCTGACCGACGCGGTGACCCGGGCCGGCGCCGGGCTCGCCATCGCCGAGGAGGCGGGCATGCCGCTGTACGCGCCGCTGGGCTGGGCCGTGCTGGTCGAGGCCGCCCTGCGCCGCGGCGACCTGGCCGGCGCCGAGGCGCACGCCCGCCGCCTGGCGGCCGCCGCCGAGG
>NZ_JAVSCF010000609.1:0-470 GCF_031932565.1 Streptomyces sp. B1866 | reverse complement strand
AGGGCCGGGGCGCGCACGCGGCGCGCGCCTTCCAGCCGCCCGGCCAGGCGGGCCGGGGCGCCGGGGGCGGGCCGTCGCCGCTGCCGCTGTCCTGGCCGCTGCCGGTCTACCAGCCCGCGGCGTACGACGAGGGCGCGTCCTACCCGGGAGCCGAGCGGCCGCGCCCCGAGCCCGCCGCCGAGACGCAGACCGCGCAGACCGCGCAGACCGCGCAGACCGCGCAGACCGCGCAGACCGCGCAGACCGCGCAGACCGCGCAGACCGCGCAGACCGCGCAGACCGCGCAGACCGCGCAGACCGCGCAGACCGCGCAGACCGCGCAGACCGCGCAGACCGCGCAGACCGCGCAGACCGCTGATCCGGCGCAGGCGCAGGCGCAGGCACAGGCCAGGGCCGCCCAGGGGCAGCCCGCCGAGGACCCGGCCGCCGGGGCCGCGCCGCAGGCCGCCCGCCCGGCCGCCGCGTACGCC
>NZ_JAVSCF010000608.1:0-476 GCF_031932565.1 Streptomyces sp. B1866 | reverse complement strand
GTGCTGGGGTCGGATTTGGTGGTGGCGTCGGTGAATGCTCCGGGGCAGGTGGTGGTGTCCGGGCCGGTGGAGGGTGTGGAGCGGGCGGTGTCAGTGCTGGCGGAGCGGGGGGTGCGGGTGCGGCGGTTGGCGGTGTCGCATGCGTTTCATTCGCCGTTGGTGGAGCCGATGCTGGCGGAGTTCGGCCGGGTGCTGGAGAGCGTGGAGTTCCGCATCCCTGTGATTCCCGCCGTGTCCAACGTGACCGGCACGTGGGTGGATCCGGAGGAGTGGAGGTCTCCGGAGTACTGGGTGCGTCAGGTGCGGGAGCCGGTCCGTTTCGCCGAGGGCGTGGGCACGCTGTTGGAGGCGGGCGTGTCTGCGTTTCTTGAGCTCGGTCCTTCGGGGGCGCACGCGGCGATGGTCGCGCACTGTGCGGATGCCGCCGGGGTCCCGGTCACCGCCGTGCCGCTGCTGCGTCCGGACCATGACGACGT
>NZ_JAVSCF010000607.1:0-478 GCF_031932565.1 Streptomyces sp. B1866 | reverse complement strand
GCGTCGCCGGGGCCGGCCTGCCCGGGCAGCCAGAGAGGTGGCGGCCCGGCCGGCTGGGCCGACGCGCCGCCGCCCGGTCGGCCGGGGACCGGCCCGGCGGACGCCTCCGGGGACGCGGCGGCGGCGGACGCGTCGGGTCCGGTCACGCGGACCGCCTCGTCACCGCTGCGCACGGGGAGGCCCTGCGGGGGCAGCCCGTGCGCGGGCACGCCGTGCACGGACGCGCCCTGCGGCGAGGCGCCTGCCGGGAGCCCCGGCCCGGCGTGGCCCTGCTCGGGGACCGACCCGACGTGGCCCTGCTCGGGGCCCGGCCCGGCATGGCCTTGCCCGAGGTGGCCCTGCGCGGGGTGCCCCTGCCCGAGGTGGCCCTGCGCGGGCTGGGGCCCGGCCGGGGGCAGGGCGGGGCTCTGCCGGGCCGGAGGCAGGGCCTGCGCGCCCTCGGACGCCCCGGCCGGGCCCCAGCCCGCGCGCGGGTCGG
>NZ_JAVSCF010000606.1:0-478 GCF_031932565.1 Streptomyces sp. B1866 | reverse complement strand
TGGCCGGCACGGCCCGGCTGCTGGCCCGCGCCGGCTACCTGCCGGTGGCGCTGTGCGGCCGCGACGAGCGGCTGCGCCGCCGCCTGGCGGCCGAGCCGGGCGCGGTCGCCCTCGGCTGGGTGGACGACGTGCCCGGCCTGATGGCCGCGGCGCGCGCCCTGGTGGACAACGCGGCGGGCCAGACGGCCGTGCAGGCGCTCGCCGCCGGGCTGCCGGTGGTGGGCTACCGGCCCATCCCCGGGCACGGCGCCGCGGGCGTGCGCCGGATGGCCGCCGAGGGCCTGACCGACCACGCGCCCGACCCGGGGCGGCTGGTCGCCTCGCTCGACGCGCTGACCGCAGACGGCCCGGTCCGCGAGCGGCGGATCGCCGTCGGCCGCGCCCTGTTCAGGGCCGACGCCGCGGCGTGCGTGGCATCGGCCGTACCGGGACCGGCCCCGGGGCCCGCCGCCCCGGCGTCCCGGGCGCGCGGCCGGGA
>NZ_JAVSCF010000605.1:0-482 GCF_031932565.1 Streptomyces sp. B1866 | reverse complement strand
CCGGCGCGAGCAGCAGGCCGGCCACCGCGTCCGCCGTGTCGTCCCCGGCGGTCAGCAGCGCCCGCCCGCGCCCGCCCGCGGCGAACCAGCCGACGGCCGCCGCGCACTGCAGGACGCCCAGCGCGCCGGAGGCACGGCCGAACGCGGCGGTCAGGTCGTGCCGGGGCACGGTGTCGGGCACGGGCAGGGCCTGCGACGCGGGGCGCGCGTCCGGCGCCGGTACGGGCCCGGAGGCCGGGGCCGGTACGGGCCCGGAGGCCGGGGCCGGTACGGGCCCGGAGGCCGGGGCCGGTACGGGCCCGGAGGCCGGGGCCGGTACGGGCCCGGAGGCCGGGGCCGGTACGGGCCCGGAGGCCGGGGCCGGTACGGGCCCGGAGGCCGGGGCCGGTACGGGCCCGGGAGTCGCGGCGGCGCCGTGCGCGGCGGGGCGGCGCTCGGGGGTGAACCACACGCCGGGCGCCTCGCCGCCGGCCAGCGCCGCC
>NZ_JAVSCF010000604.1:0-484 GCF_031932565.1 Streptomyces sp. B1866 | reverse complement strand
GCCGACGGCGGCATGGCCGCCGCCCTCGGCGAGGGCGACCGGATCCGGCTGGCGCGCGCGGGCATGGCGCCGCTGGACCCCGAGCGCGGCCTGGCGGCGCTGGACGAGGCGCTGGCCCCGGGCGCCGCCGCCCACGTGGTCGCGGTGGAGTGGGACCTGGCGGCCCTGCGCGGCCCGGACGCCGAGGTTCCGGCGCTGCTGCGGTCGCTGGTGGGCCCGGTGCGCGCCCGGCGCGCGGCGGCCTCCGCCCCCGAGGCCGCCGGCACCGGCTCCCTCGCCCAGCGGCTCGCCCCGCTGCCGCCCGCCGAGCAGGAGAAGGCGCTGGTCGAGCTGGTGCAGACCCAGGTGGCCGCCGTGCTGAACTACGGGAGCGGCCAGGCGCCGGACGTGGCCCGGGGCTTCAAGGACCTGGGCCTGGACTCGCTGACCTCGGTGGAGCTGCGCAACCGCCTCAACAAGGCCACCGGCCTGCGGCTGCCCGCCA
>NZ_JAVSCF010000603.1:0-485 GCF_031932565.1 Streptomyces sp. B1866 | reverse complement strand
GGCGCGGCCCCGGCGCCGGCGGCCGCGGGGTCCGACGGGCAGGGCGGCTCACCGGCGGCGCCATTGCCGGAAGCGGCGCCGGGCTGCGGGGTGCGGCGGCGGTCCTGTGCCCCGGTCCGTTCCGGCGCGGCGACGCGCTCCCGTCCGGCGGCGTGCTCCTGCGCGGCGTCGTGTTCGAGGACCGCGCCGCGCCGCGGGAGCGCACCGTGCCGGGGGCCGGTGTCGCGCTCGGTGACGGAGGCGCGCTGGCCCGCGTCCCCGTCTCCCGCTCCCGGGTCGGCGCCCTGCGCCGGGATGGCCCCGGTATCCGACGCGGGGTCGGCCGGGTGCGCCCGGACGGGCTCCGGGCCGGCCTCGCGTGCGGCCAGGGTGCCGGAGGCGCCCGGCCCGAGAGCCGCGGAGACGCCGCCGTCCTCGGCGTCGGCGCCTGACACGCCTCCGGTGCCGACGCCGGGCCCGCCGCGGGCGTCCACGCCGGCACCGGT
>NZ_JAVSCF010000602.1:0-491 GCF_031932565.1 Streptomyces sp. B1866 | reverse complement strand
GCCGCCGGTCGGCCGGCGCCGCCGCGCGCAGCCCCGCCGCCACCGCCCGGAACAGCGCCCAGCCGCGCAGCCGCTCCCGGTCGACCTCCAGCGCGTCCGCCAGCCGGGCGACCCGGCGCCGCACCTCCGCCGCGCCCCCCGGCTCGGCCACCAGGTCCTCGCAGCGGTCGAGCACCAGGCCCGCCACGTCGTACGCGCGCTCGCCGACCAGCGGCACGGGACCGACCGCCAGCCACGGCGCGCGCGTACCGGCCAGCACCTTGCCCTGCCGGAAGTCGCCGTGCAGCAGCACCGCCTCGGGCGCCCGCGCCACCAGCTCCTCCCGCACCGCCAGGGCCTCGGCCGGCGGCGGCGCTCCGGCGTCCGCGGCCCGCGCCCGCAGGGCCTCGGCCTCGGCCGCCGTACGCCGCGCCACCGAGCCGAACGGGTGCCCCTCGCCGGGCGCCACCCACAGCCGCCGCACCGCGCCCGCCGCCTCCAGCCGCGCCCTG
>NZ_JAVSCF010000601.1:0-492 GCF_031932565.1 Streptomyces sp. B1866 | reverse complement strand
GCCACCGAGCCCTGGTGGACGGCCGTGGCGCGGCGGCCCGCCGCCTCGCTCGGCCTGGCCGCCGCCGCGGCGGCGGTGCTGGCGGCGCTGACGGCCGATCTCGACCGGTGGTGGCTGCTGCCGCTGCGCAGGCTGCGGCTGCGACGGCGCGGGCACCCGCTGGCCGGCACCCGGGACGGCGGCCGGGTGCCGGTCGCGGCCACCGTCGAGCTGCTGGAGCGCTCTTTGGCCTGGCAGGCGGCGTCCCCCGTGGTGCGCTCGGCGCTGCTGGACCACTGGGACGACGGCGGCTGGCGCGTCCTGCGGTACGCCGGTGTGCACGGCGCGGGCGCGGCCGCCCGGCCGGTGCTGGTGCTCTTCGCCGTGGACCCCGCGGCCAGCCTGGACACGGCCGCCGCGCCGGCCGTCCGGGTCGCCGTCGTCGACGCCGACAGCGGCGAGCCGGTGGCCGCGGACCTCGCCGGCGGCCGCGCGGCCGGGCAGGACGCCCCA
>NZ_JAVSCF010000600.1:0-495 GCF_031932565.1 Streptomyces sp. B1866 | reverse complement strand
CGGCCCGGGTCCCGGCGGCCGGCGCCGGTCCGCCGAGCGCGCCCCAGCCACCGCCGGGCTCCTGGTGCTCGGGGTGCCCGCCACGCGCGTGCGGCACCCGGGGCGCGGCGGGCGGACCGGGCACGGTCGGCGTTCCGTGGCTCGGCGCCCCGCGCGTCCGGCCGGCGAAGCCGGATTCCCCGGACGGTCCGTACGGTCCGTGCGCGGGCGGTCCGCCGGGCCCGTACAGGCCGTCGGGGAGACCGCCGGAGAAGTCCAGGCCGCCGGTGTCGCCCAAGCCGTCGCCGAGGCCGGTGCCGCCGGGGCCGTGACCGGTGGGAGCGGTCGGGTGAAGCGGCGCGTACGGGCGGGGATACGGCGGACCCGGCGCCGGAGCCTGCGCGGGCGGCGCGACCGCCGACGGCGGCCCGACGGGCCCGGGGGCCGCGGGAGGCCAGGGGGATACGGGTCTCAGGCGCGGGCCCGGCGCGGGCGGTGCGGCCCCGGCGGCGGGCG
>NZ_JAVSCF010000599.1:0-501 GCF_031932565.1 Streptomyces sp. B1866 | reverse complement strand
GGCGCCACCCGCCCGGCGGACGCCGGCGGCGCGGGCACGCCCGAGGCCCGTCCCGGCGCGGCGGCCCCGGGGCCGTACGGGCCGCAGCCCTACGCCTACCCCGACCCGCCCGCGGGCTGGGCGCCGGCACCTCCCGGCCTGCCGCCGCTGCCCCCGGACTTCCAGCCCGCCGTGCCCGGGGGCGCGGAGAGCGGCGCCGGGGCCCCCTCGGCGTCGGAGGCGACCGGCGGCGCGTCCCTGCCGCCGGCCTCCGGGACGCCGTGGTCCGCTGCCGAGCCCGGTGACGCGCCCGGCAGCGACGCGGCGACGGGCGGCGGAGCGCCGGCGCGGAGCGGCTCCTGGCCGCCCCCGCCAGTCCCGGAGACGTCGCCTGAGCCGTCGTCGCCTGAGCCGTCTTCGGAGCCGTCGCAGGCGCAGGCCGCGCCGGGGAGCGCGGACGGTGCGCCCGGGCCCGACGGCGCCGCGCCGGAGCCGGACGGCGACGGCGCCGCCCCCGCGGGC
>NZ_JAVSCF010000598.1:0-509 GCF_031932565.1 Streptomyces sp. B1866 | reverse complement strand
TAGGTCTTCTTCCAGGTGCGTGTGGCGTCCTCCTTGTCGGAGTGGGCCAGCACCAGCACGCCGTCGACGTCCACGATCACCTGCCCGTCGGCGTGCGGCGCATCGGGCCCGGCCAACTGCCAGATACGGTCGCGGACGTCGGCCCGTGCGGCGCGGATGGCGGCCAGTGCCCGAGAGCCCGCTGCGGCGAGCGCGTCGACCAGGCGGGAGACGGTCGGGTCGGAGGCCACCGGCCCGAAGAGGGCCGGTTCGGCCCTCAGCATCGCGACATCGGCCAGGCAGTCCCCACCCAGGGCGGTCGCGAGCGCAAGGTCCAGCAGGATCTTGCCCGGGTCGTGCACCGCCCGCGGCCTGCACCACGGCGCGAGCGCCGCCGACAACGCAGCATCCACGCCGCTCTTGCGGACCGTCTCCACCAGCAGTATCGCCCCGGCCTGCGAGACCACCGCACGGCCGTTGCCCTCGACTCGGACAGGCGGGTACGACCCGCTACGCTTCTTCACCCGGGG
>NZ_JAVSCF010000597.1:0-520 GCF_031932565.1 Streptomyces sp. B1866 | reverse complement strand
GCCCGGACGCCGGGGCGGGCCGGGCGGCCGGGCCGCGGGCCGCCGCGGCCGGGCGCGTCAGCCGGGGGACGCGGCCGCCGTCGCCTTCAGGGCCAGCCACAGCTCCATGCGCACGTCCGGGTCGTCCAGGGAGCGGCCCAGTATCTCCTCCACCCGGCGCATCCGGTAGCGCAGCGTGTGCCGGTGGACGCCGAGGTCGGCGGCTGCCGCGTCCCACTGCCCGTGGTGGGCCAGCCAGGCGCGCAGGGATGCCACCAGGTCGCCGCGGCCCCGCGCGTCGTGCTCGCGCAGCGCCCGCAGCATGCCGTCGGCGAAGGCCCGTACGGCGTCGTCGGCGAGCAGCGGCAGCACCGAGCCCGCGGCGACCTGCTCGTGTTCGACCAGCGCCCGGCCGCGCCGCCGGGCGACGGACAGCGCCTGCCGCGCCTGGCGGTAGGCGCCGGGGGCCGCGCTGGGGCCGGCCGGGCCGGACATGCCGATGGCGAGGCCGTCGGCCCCGGCGCCCGGCTCGCGCGGGCGG
>NZ_JAVSCF010000596.1:0-521 GCF_031932565.1 Streptomyces sp. B1866 | reverse complement strand
GACGCCACGCCGCCCGGGAAGCGGCAGCTCATGCCCACGATCGCCAGCGGTTCGGCGTCGCGCTGCTCCAGCTCGCGCACGCGGCGGTTGGCCGTGCGCAGCTCGGTGGTCACCTTCCGCAGGTAGGTGCGAAGCTTCTGTTCGTCGGTCATGGATCCGCCCCGAGCGTTGTCAGCGTTTTCGGTCATGCCGACCCGAGCTCCTTGTCGATCAGTTCGAACATGTCGTCGTCGGACACCGCGTCGAGGTCGTCGTCGGCCCCCTGGTCGGTGTCGGCGGGCTGACTGCCGCCGGCCGCGCTGAGCACGGTCCGCAGCCGGTTGCTGAGGTAGCGCAGCCGCGGCTCGACCTCGGCCAGCCGGTCGCCGTCGTTGGCGACCGTGATCAGCAGGCCTTCGAGCCGCTGGAGCTCCTCCTCGAACGGCGAGGGCGCCTTCTCCTCCGGGCCGCCGCCGATCTCGGTGAGGAGCAGCTGGGTGACCGCCATCGGGTTCGGGTGGTCGAAGACGAGCGTGGCGGGC
>NZ_JAVSCF010000595.1:0-528 GCF_031932565.1 Streptomyces sp. B1866 | reverse complement strand
GCTCCTCGAACAGCGAGCACTCCCACAACGCCGACTCCACCAAAGCCTCCGGCGTCGCCCGCCCGTACTTCGCCAGCAACCGCGGATCCAACGACCCCGCATTCACCCCGATCCGGATCGGCACCCCCGCACCCGACGCCGCCCGCGCGATCTCCCGCACCTTGTCGTCGAACTGCCGGATATTCCCCGGATTCACCCGCACCGCCGCACACCCCGCGTCAATCGCCGCGAACACGTACTTCGGCTGGAAATGAATATCCGCGATCACCGGAATCTGCGACTTCCGGGCGATCTCCGGCAACGCGTCCGCATCGTCCTGCGACGGACACGCCACCCGCACGATCTGGCACCCCGCCGCCGTCAACTCCGCGATCTGCTGCAACGTCGACCCGACATCCGCCGTCACCGTCGTCGTCATCGACTGCACCGACACCGGAGCATCCCCGCCCACCGCCACCGAACCCACCTGAATACGACGGCTCGACCGCCGCTCGGCCAGCTTCAACGGAACAGACGGCATTCCCAGCG
>NZ_JAVSCF010000594.1:0-543 GCF_031932565.1 Streptomyces sp. B1866 | reverse complement strand
GCGGTCGCCGCCGGGCTCGCCGCCCTGGGCCACCGCGCCCGCCGCGCGGACGTGCTCGACCTGCTCCCCGGCGGCGTGGGCAGCGGCCTGCGCGCCTTCTACCGGGCCGCCGTCCGCCGCGCGCCCGTGGTCTACGCGGGCCTGTACGCGGCCTTCTTCCGCGGCGGCCGGGGAGACCTGCGGCCCGGCAGCGCGCCGCTGGCCGCGCTCGCCGCCGACCGCCTGCTCGCCCTCGTCGCCCGCGAGCGCCCGGACGCGGTCGTCCCCGTCTTCCACCTCGCCGCGCAGCTCACCGGAGGGCTGCGTGCCCGCGGGGCGCTGCCGGTGCCCAGCACCGTCGTGATCACCGATTTCGCCGTGCACCGCCAGTGGCTCCATCCCGGCAACGACCTGCACCTGTGCCTCACCCCGCACGCCGCGCGGGAGGTGCGGCACGCCGTCGGCCGGCCCGCCGTCGTCACCGGCCCGGTGGTGGACGGCGCGTTCCGCGAGGCCGCGCCCGGCGCGGCCGACTGGCGGCGGCTGCTGGCGGCCCGCGCGCCG
>NZ_JAVSCF010000593.1:0-547 GCF_031932565.1 Streptomyces sp. B1866 | reverse complement strand
GCGGGCGCGGTCGGGCGGGGCCGCGCGGCCGCGCGCGCAGATCCCGCGGGCGTGGCCGGGTGGACGGGGTGTTCGTCCTGCTGGTGCCCAACAACCCCCGCCGCCCGCGCGGGCCCGTACGGGCTCGTACGGGGGTGCGTGTGCGGGCCGGGGCGGCCGGGCTCGCGGGCGCCGCGTACGGCGCGCGCGGATCCGCCGCCCACGGCCGCGCACGGGCCCGTGCCGCGCGCCGCTCGCGCGGGAGCTCCGCCGGTGCTGCCAGTGCGGGAAACGGTGCTCCCGTCCCGGGGAACGGTGCGGGAAGCGGGCAGGTCGGATCCCGCGTGCCCCGGCCCGCCAACGACCCTCGGGGGCGGCGGGTCGGTGCGAAGGCGGTCGGGCAGGACGGACGGGGTGGTGACGGCGAGGAAGGCGGGGGTGGTGCGGGCGTGGGCGAGTCGGGCCAGCATCAGCCAGTCGCCCACCCCGGGCCCGGTGCCGACCGGTCGGGGGCCGGTCGGCCCGGCCGGGTCGGCCGACGCTGCCAGGTCACCCGCCGACTCCCGCG
>NZ_JAVSCF010000592.1:0-550 GCF_031932565.1 Streptomyces sp. B1866 | reverse complement strand
GCTGCGGGCCGCCTCGGGCGACGGCGGCGGCGCGGCCGACGCGCCCGGGCCGCGCCCGCTGTCGGGCCGGGACGACCTGGACGACCTGGCTCGCGACGCCGGGCTGCGGCCGGCCGGCTCGGGGCGGGTGGCCTGCCCGTTCGGGTACGCGGACGCGGACAGCGCGGTGCGCGGCCTGCTGTCGACCGGCCTGTTCGACGCGGCCGAGCGGGCCGCCGACCGGGCGCGCGTGGAGACGCGGATGCGCGCGGCCCTGCGCCCGTACCGCCGCGAGGACGGCACGGTGTGGATGCCGAACGTCTTCCGGTACGTCATCGCCCGCGCCTGACCGCCCCGGTCCCGCGGGCGGCGACGGCCCTCCGGGCGCCGGTGCCCCTTCCGTAGCACCGGCGCCCGGGGCACGCGGACGCGGCGCACGCGAACGCGGGCCGCGCGGACGCCCGGCCGCCGCTCCCGCGACGGCACTCCCCGCTCCCCCGGGCCGGACTCCCCGGCCGGACTCCACCCGGCGGCGGGGGCGCTTGCGGCGGGCGGCCGCTGCCCCGCGCGG
>NZ_JAVSCF010000591.1:0-565 GCF_031932565.1 Streptomyces sp. B1866 | reverse complement strand
CGCGGCCCGCTCGGGGGGCGGTGCGCGGTGGGCTCGCGGTGGGGCGCGGGCGCGGCCGGGCGCGGCCGCGCGGACGGCCGTACGGTCGGATGTACACCCAGGTCGTGCCCAACACCCCCCGCCGCCCGCGCGGATCCGTACGAGCCCGTACGGGCGTCCGCGTGCTGGCCCGTACGGACGGGGCGGGCGCCGCGTACGGCGCGCGCCGACCGGTCGCCCACGGGCGCGCACGGGCCCGTCCCGCGCACCGCCCGCGCGGGAGCTGGGCCGGTGTGGCCGGGGCGGGAAACGGTGTGGCCGTCCCGGGAAACGGGGTGGGAAACGGGCCGGTCGGATTCCCCGTGCCCCGGGCCGCCAAGGTCTGCCGGGGGGTGCCCGTCCGTGCGGAGGTGGTCGGGCAGGACGGACGGGGTGGTGACGGCGAGGAAGGCGGGGGTGGTGCGGGCGTGGGCGAGTCGGGCCAGCATCAGCCAGTCGCCCACCCCGGGCCCGGCGCCGACCGGTCGGGGGCCGGTCGGCCGGGCCGGGCCGGCCGACCCTGCCAGGTCACCCGCCGACTCCCGCG
>NZ_JAVSCF010000590.1:0-569 GCF_031932565.1 Streptomyces sp. B1866 | reverse complement strand
AGGGCGGATTCCTCTACGACGCAGCACAGTTCGACCCCGACTTCTTCGGCATCAGCCCCCGCGAGGCCCTGGCCATGGACCCCCAGCAGCGCCTCTTGCTGGAAACCAGCTGGGAAGCTCTCGAACGAGCACACATCGACCCGCAGACACTGCACGGCAGCCCTGTCGGCGTCTTCACCGGAATCAACGCCCAGGACTACGCGATCCACCTGGAGCGTGCGTCGGAATCCGTAGAGGGGTACGTCCTCACCGGGAGTTCGAGCAGCATCGCGTCGGGCCGCGTCGCCTACACGCTCGGACTGGAGGGCCCGGCGCTGACCGTCGACACGGCGTGCTCGTCGTCGCTGGTCGCGCTGCACCTGGCCTGCCAGGCGCTACGGGCGGGCGAGTGCACCATGGCTCTCGCCGGCGGCGTCACCGTCATGTCCACCCCCACCACCTTCGTGGAGTTCGCGCGGCAGCGGGGGCTGTCGACGGACGGGCGCTGTCGGGCCTTCTCCTCTACGGCGGACGGCACGGGCTGGGGCGAGGGTGTCGGCATTCTGCTGGTGGAGCGGCTGTCGGACGCG
>NZ_JAVSCF010000589.1:0-569 GCF_031932565.1 Streptomyces sp. B1866 | reverse complement strand
CGGCGCCGACGGCGGCGCGGAGGGCTTCGCCGGTGTCGTCTCGCTGCTCGGCGCGGCGCCGGACGGCGGGGCCGCGGACCGCGACGCGCCCGCCGCCCTGGTCGGCGCCGCCGCGGCCACGGCCGTACTCGTCCAGGCCCTGGGCGACGCCGGTGTCGAGGCGCCGCTGTGGTGCGTGACGGCGGGCGCCGTGTCGGTCACCGGCGAGGACCTGGCCGGTGCCGTCGGCGCGGGCGTGTGGGGGCTGGGCCGCGTCATCGGGCTCGAACACCCGCGGCGCTGGGGCGGGCTGGTGGACCTGCCCGCCGTCCCCGACGGCCGCGCCCTGGCCGCGCTGGCCGGTGTGCTGGCCGCCGGCGGCGCCGAGGACGAGATCGCCGTCCGCCCCCTGGGCACGTTCGCACGCCGTCTGGCGCGCCCGTCCGCCGACCGCGCCGACCGGCCCGCCGCCGCCTGGCGGACCAGCGGCACCGCGCTGGTCACGGGCGGTACGGGGGCCCTGGGCGCGCACACCGCCCGGTGGCTGGCCGCGCACGGCGCCACCCGGGTGCTGCTGCTCGGCCGGCGCG
>NZ_JAVSCF010000588.1:0-574 GCF_031932565.1 Streptomyces sp. B1866 | reverse complement strand
TCGTCGACCACGGACGCGGCGGCAGCGGAGAGCCGGTCGCAGGGCTGCTGCGGCCGGGCAGGGCGGGCAGCAACACCGCCGCCGACCACATCGCCACCACCCGCCTGGCGCTGGCCCAGCTGCCGAGGAAGTTCCGGCGCGGTCGGCGCACCCTGATCCGCACCGACTCCGCCGGCGGTACCCACACGTTCCTCGACTGGCTCACCGCGCGCGGCCGGTGGCTGTCGTACTCGGTGGGCATGACCATCACCGAGCAGATCCATCGGGCGGTGCTGAAGATCCCCGCTTCGGCGTGGACGCCAGCCGTCGAACCCGGCGGCCAGATCCGTGACGGTGCCTGGGTCGCCGAACTCGCCGGAGATGTACTGGACAGCTGGCCCAAGGGCATGCGGCTGATCGTCCGCAGGGAACGCCCGCACCCCGGCGCCCAGTTGCGCTTCACCGACGCCGACGGCATGCGCCTGACGGCGTTCGCCACCAACACCCAGGACACCGCGATCGCGGCGCTGGAGCTGCGGCACCGCCAGCGGGCCCGCGCCGAGGATCGCATCCGCGCGGCCCGCGCCACCGGCCT
>NZ_JAVSCF010000587.1:0-591 GCF_031932565.1 Streptomyces sp. B1866 | reverse complement strand
GGCCGCGCGCCCGGACGGCGCCCGCCGCGCCCGTACCGCGTCGTGGACGGCCGGGGCCGCGGCGGCCAGCAGGGCGCCGGTCAGCGCGACGGCGAAGGTGACCAGCGGCGCGCCGCCGAGCGCGGCGAGCCGCATGAAGGGCGTCCCGGTGGTGCCGAACGCCAGCCGCCCCCACGGGAAGCCGCCGAAGGGCACCCGGGCGCGGGCCCACTCCTGGGCCACCCACAGGCAGGCCGCCCACAGCGGCCACGGGGCCCGCAGCCGCCCCGGCAGGCGGGAGGTGACCGCGAGGCCGGCGCCGAGCGGCGCGAAGAACGCCGCCTCGAGGACGGACAGGCCCACCACGAGGTCCCAGCCCACGACGTGCAGCCACTTCAGGAGGACCACGAAGAACGGCAGGCCGAACGCGAAGCCCAGCCACGCGCCCTGCCGGCCGGTCCGGCCGCGGGCGAGCAGGCCGAAGGAGGCGACCGCGGCCACCGACAGCGGCCACAGCCCGTACGGCGGGAAGGCGAGCCCGAGCGCGACGCCGCTCGCGGCGGCCGCCGCCGTGCGCCGCCCCTCGCGGCGGGCGAGCCGCGCCAGCCGCCG
>NZ_JAVSCF010000586.1:0-593 GCF_031932565.1 Streptomyces sp. B1866 | reverse complement strand
GGCCGACCGGGGGCGGCCCGGCCGGAGCGGCGGGGCACGCCCCGCGCGGGCGACGCCCGGCCCGGGCCCCCGGACGGCCTACCGCACGCCCCGGGTGACCCGCACCCGCCAGTCGCCGCCCCGCGCGCGGCCGGTGACCGTGACCCGCACGCCGTCCGCCGGCGAGGTCAGGGTGTCGCCGACGCCCAGGGGCGCGTCGGCGAGCGGCGGGTAGACGGACGTGTACGGGCACGCCTCGGTGCCGGGGTGGCCGTCGAGGACCTGCACCGGCCCGTCGCCCGACGCGGTGTCGGTGCGGACCCGGTAGACCAGCACGCCCTCGGCGCAGCTTCCCGCGTCGTTGCCGTACGCGCCGCGCGCCTCCACGGCGACCGCGCTGCTCGGCCCGGTGCGGACGACCACCAGGCGGGTGCGGCCGTCGAAGCGGTCACCCGTACGGCCGGACGGGCGGGCCTCCGCGGGCGCTCCTCCGAGAGCCCCCGCGCGCCCTTCCGCGCGGGCCGCCGCGAGCCCCGCCCCGTGGCCGGCCGAGCGTTCTCCCCCGCGGCCGCCCGCACGGCCGTCCGCGCCGCCGTCCGCGGCTCCGCCCCCGG
>NZ_JAVSCF010000585.1:0-596 GCF_031932565.1 Streptomyces sp. B1866 | reverse complement strand
CCACGTCATCATCGAAGAGGCCGAGCCCGCCCCGGCCCCCGCCGAGTCGGCCGACACCCCGCCGCAGCCCGCCACGGCGGTCCTGCCCTGGCCCGTCTCGGCCAAGTCGGAGCCCGCCCTGCGGGCCCAGGCCGAGCGGCTGTCCGCCTTCGTGGAGGCCGGCACCGAACTGGTCGTGCCCGACGTGGGCTTCTCCCTGGCCACCACCCGGTCGGCCCTCGAACACCGCGCCGTCGTCCTCGCTTCCGACCGCGCCACCGCCCTCGCGGGCCTGACCGCCCTGGCCGACGGCCTGCCCGCCGCCAACGCGGTCACCGGCACGGCGCCGGAGGACCCCGGCCAGGTCGCGTTCGTCNGCGGTCACCGGCACGGCGCCGGAGGACCCCGGCCAGGTCGCGTTCGTCTTCCCTGGTCAGGGTTCGCAGTGGCGGGGTATGGCGGCGGGGTTGCTGGAGTCGTCGCCGGTGTTCGCTCAGCGGTTGGCGGAGTGCGATGCGGCGCTGCGGCCGCATGTGGGTTGGTCGGTTGTCGATGTGGTGCGGGGTGGTGAGGACGCGCCGTCGCTGGATGACGTGGTGGTGGTGCAGTCCGCGCTG
>NZ_JAVSCF010000584.1:0-623 GCF_031932565.1 Streptomyces sp. B1866 | reverse complement strand
GCCGCCGCGGCGTGCTCGGCGCAGGCGGCCACCGCGGCGCCGCCGTCGGGGGCCAGTACGACCAGGTGCTCGCCGTCCGGGACGACGAGGGCGGGCTCGGCGTGCCGGGCGGCGGCGGTCTCCACCGCGTCGGCGAGGAAGCGCAGCGGGTCCGGGCCCGGGGCGGCGGGCGGCGGGTCCGCGGTGCCGGTCGGGTGCGGCCGCGCCTCCTCCGCCGCGGGCGGGTGGGCGGCGGGGGCCGCCGGCTCGGCGACCAGCACCCGGAACGGCGCGTCCAGCAGGTCGCCGTACAGCTCCCCGGCGACCGCGCGCGCGTGGTCGGGCTCGCCGGCCAGCAGCATCCGCAGCACCGCCCCGCCGAGCCGCCGCTCGGCCTCCCGCAGCGTCCGGGAGCGCTCGCCGACCAGGGTGAGCAGGGCGACGGCGGCGTGCAGCGCGTAGCGCTCGGCGGCGCCGAGCGGGCCGCCGGTGCCGACGGCGAGGACGCCCCGCGCGTATCCGCTGGTGCCCAGGGTGTGCAGTTCGACCCGGTCGGCGGGCTCCTCGGGCGGGCCCGAGCCGCCGGCGACGGCGCTGGCGGGGGCGGGCCGCGCGCGCAGCCGCTCGGCGTCGGCGGCGTACCG
>NZ_JAVSCF010000583.1:0-624 GCF_031932565.1 Streptomyces sp. B1866 | reverse complement strand
CTAGATGATCAATTCCAAGGGGTCAGTGATCGTACGGGGTGAGCGAGCGGAGGGTGTCTTGTCCGGTGTGGTCGTTGTGCCAGATCACGGCGGTCAGCGCGAGGATTCGCTGCATGACGCGGGCGATGACGCCGCGAGGTGTGCGTCCTCGGTGCTGTTCGAGATCGAGCTGTCCCTTGAAGGTTTCGTTGACCGACTCGATGACCTGCCGCAACGGCTTGAACAGGGATCCGCCGGGCCGCTGCCGTTCGCCTCTGCGGGTCGGCCGTAGTAGCTGGATGCCCTGCTGGGCGAGTTCGTGTTCGAAGGTGCGGCCGAAGTAGTTCTTGTCGCCGATCAGTGTCTGGCCGGGCCGGGCGGCGGCGAGCTGCGGTTCGGCCGCGAGCAGGTCCAGCAGCGTCTCGCGTTCGTCGGCCTTGGCCCCGGTCAGGGCGAAGGCGACGGGCAGGCCCTGGAGGGTGCACACCAGGTGCAGCCGCAGGCCCCAGAAGAAGCGGCTGTGGCTGGCGCAGAAGCCGTACTGGGCCCATCCGGCCAGGTCGGAGCGTTTCACGGTCTCCCGGGAGCGGCCGCATTCCACGGGCGTGGAGTCCACGATCCACACGTCGTCGCTCCACGCCGAGG
>NZ_JAVSCF010000582.1:0-630 GCF_031932565.1 Streptomyces sp. B1866 | reverse complement strand
GCCGGAAGGCCGCGCGGCCGCGGCGTCTGCGGCGGCCGCGTACCTGACCGCCGCTCTCGACCGGGGCGGCCACCACCTGCTGTCCGCGCTGCCCGGCGCCGAGCCCGGGCCGGACTTCGGCGGCACCGCCGACGCGGTCGCCGCGCTCGCCGCCGACGGGCACCGCCTGGCCGCGGCCGAGGGCCTGCGCTGGCTCCAGCGGCCCGGCAGCGGCGCGCTGACGTGGGCGAAGGACGACCCCGGCGCGCTGGCCAAGCTGATCCTGGCCGCACACGCGGCCGGCGCCGACCCGCGCGACTTCGCCGGCACCGATCTGGTCCGCGCGCTGGACGCGACCGGCCGCCAGTCCGGCATCCCGGCGGTGGCCGACGCTGCCGCCGCGGAGAGCGGCGACGGCGGCTCGGGCCACGGGTGGTGGTACGCGGCCGGTGGCGCGGCGACGGCCGCGGCGGCCCTGGTGCTCGGCCTGCGGCTGGCCAGAAGGCGGCGGGCGTGACGCGCGCGGGCCGCAGGGACGCGGGCTCGGTCCGGACGGACCCGGACACGGGCATGGGCATGGGCATGGGCGCGCCGGGCGCCGAGCGTCCGGCGGACGGCCGGGCGACCGGCCGCCCGGCGGGCGACGGCGCG
>NZ_JAVSCF010000581.1:0-636 GCF_031932565.1 Streptomyces sp. B1866 | reverse complement strand
TGTTCGCCAGCACCCGGGCGCCGACCGCGTGACGCTCGGTGTGGTACGTGTCCAGCAGCCCGCCGACCGGCCGCGGACCGGCCTCCAGGGCGAGCTTCCAGCCGAGGTTGACCGCGTCCTGAAGGCCGAGGTTGAGGGCCTGCCCGCCACTGGGCATCTGCACGTGGGCGGCGTCACCGGCGAACAGCACCCTGCCGTGGCGGTACGAGGCGAGCTGGCGGTTGGCGTCGTCGAAGGCGTTGACCCACACCGGCCGGCCGTGGCCGATGTCCTCGCCGGTGACGTGCCGCCAGGCCTCGACGACCTCGGCGAAGCCGGGCGCGCCCGTGCGCCGCCCGGCGGGCCGGCCGAAGGCGTGCACCATCACCCGGGTCACCCCGCCCGGCATCCGGGCGGCGATCGCCAGGCCGCCCGGCAGGCGCTCGAAGCGCCGGTCGGCGACGGATATCCCCTCGACGTCGGCACGCAGCAGCTCCCGCGCGGCAGCGCGGCCGGGGAAGTCCACCCCGAGCAGCCCGCGGACGGTGCTGTCCTGGCCGTCGCAGGCGACCACCCAGGACGCGCGCAGCCGCCGCGGGCCGTCCGGGGTGGCCGCCGCCACCCCGACCGCGTCGCCCTCGTCGGCGAGGGCGGTGA
>NZ_JAVSCF010000580.1:0-640 GCF_031932565.1 Streptomyces sp. B1866 | reverse complement strand
GGCCGAGGCGGCGGGCGGCGCAGGCGCGGAGGCGTGGGCGCGCGGGAGCGCGGTGGGGCGCGCGGGAGCCGGGCGCGGCGCGGGGTGCAGCGGCTGGGGCGCGAGACGGCCGATGAGGGCGCGTTGTCCGACATGCGAACAAAATGTGTTGCGAACGGACTTCCGACCCGATGGGGTAGGGGCCATGCCCGACCGCCTGCCCGCCTTCCTCGCCGTGGTCTGCCTGCTAACGGTGACCCCCGGCCCGGACATGGTGCTCGTGATCCGCAACGGCCTGCGCGCCGGCCGCCGTGCCGCGTGGGCCACCGGCCTCGGCTGCTGCCTGGGCATAGGCGTCCACGCGTGCGCGGCGGTGCTCGGCCTGTCGGCGGTCCTGGCGGCCTCCGACACGCTCTACGCCGCCTTCCGGCTCGCCGGGGCCGCCTACCTCGCCTGGCTCGGCGTACGGGCCCTGCTGGCGGCCGTACGCGCCCGCGCGCCGCTGCCCGCGTCCGGCGCCGCGTCCGGTATCGGGCCCGACGTCGCGCCCGGGGCGCTGCCGGACCCCGCGCCGGTCGGCAAGGCGGCGCCCGCCGCCGCGGACGCGCGGACGCCGCGTCCCGGCCGCGCCGCCGCGCCGGCCGACGGGGAGCCGGGCGCG
>NZ_JAVSCF010000579.1:0-645 GCF_031932565.1 Streptomyces sp. B1866 | reverse complement strand
GTGGGAGTGCTCGCTGTTCGAGGAGCATGGTTTCCGGGATATCAAGATCTCGGTGAAGCACAATGATCCGGTGGTGATGGTGAGTGCGTACCGGTTGCTGGCGGAGAGGTGTGAGTATCCGTTGCATCTGGGGGTGACGGAGGCGGGTCCGGCGTTCCAGGGGACGGTGAAGTCGGCGGTGGCGTTCGGGGCGCTGTTGGCGGAGGGGATCGGGGACACGATCCGGGTGTCGTTGTCGGCTCCTCCGGTGGAGGAGGTGAAGGTGGGGTTGCAGATCTTGCAGTCGCTGGGGTTGCGGGAGCGGCAGTTGGAGATCGTGTCGTGTCCGTCGTGTGGGCGGGCGCAGGTGGATGTGTACAAGTTGGCGGATGAGGTGTCGGCGGGGCTGGACGGGTTGAAGGTGCCGTTGCGGGTGGCGGTGATGGGGTGTGTGGTGAACGGTCCGGGGGAGGCGCGGGAGGCGGATCTGGGGGTGGCGTCGGGGAACGGGAAGGGGCAGATCTTCGTGCGGGGTGAGGTGGTGCGGACGGTGCCGGAGTCGAAGATCGTGGAGACGTTGATCGAGGAGGCGCTGCGGATCGCGGAGGAGATGGCGAAGGACGGTGCCGCTTCCGGTGAGCCCGAGGTCACCGTCACCGGCTGACC
>NZ_JAVSCF010000578.1:0-664 GCF_031932565.1 Streptomyces sp. B1866 | reverse complement strand
GTACGGCCCGCGCGAGCCGCACCGGTCGGCTCGCGCGAGCCGCCTACCGTCCCGCGCGGCGGCAGGCGGCCCGGCCGAACCGGATGCCGGGACCGGCTGGCCGCGACTGTTCGACCGGGACTGTTTGACCGGGTCCGCCAGGCCGGACGGGCCGCCCTCGATGATCATGGCTTGACGGGCCGCGGACAGTTCGGGGCGGTCAAGGCAGTGTCTTCCGCGCGGGTCACTCGGTTAGATGAGTGTGGAGACGAGAACAGCCCGCACGCCCTCCAGGGAACGCTCCTCGGGTTTCGAGGACGAGCCGCAGCTGACCATGGCCAAGGTGCCGTCCGACCCGGCGCAGGTCGTCGTCAATCACGCGAGTTTCCGGGTGCGGCTCGCCAGACCGGTCACCAGCCCCCTGCTGGCCGAGACCGCGCGCCTGGCCGCCGTACCGTCCCCGGCCCCCGCGCACGTACCGGCGCAGGCGCCGCAGCACCGGGTCCCCGCGGCGTGGAGCGGCCGCCCC
This sequence comes from Streptomyces sp. B1866, assembly GCF_031932565.1. NCBI lineage: Bacteria > Bacillati > Actinomycetota > Actinomycetes > Kitasatosporales > Streptomycetaceae > Streptomyces > Streptomyces sp. B1866. The sequence continues at coordinate 156 of NZ_JAVSCF010000578.1, read as the reverse complement.
GGGCCCGCGGACGACCCGGGGGCGACCCGGGTGCTCCGGCCGGTGCCGGGCCCGGACGCCGGTACCCCCGGCCGCGCCCAGGACGCGGGCGCCACCCGCGTGCTGCCGCGCGTGACCGTGGACGGCGGCCCGCCGACCGTCGTCGCCCCGCGCGGG
>NZ_JAVSCF010000577.1:0-684 GCF_031932565.1 Streptomyces sp. B1866 | reverse complement strand
GGCTCGCCGTCCGCGCTCGCGCCGTCCGCGCTCGCGCCGTCCGGTGCGGCCCCGCCGTCCTGGGCACCGGCCGCGCCGTCCTGGGCGGCGGCCCGCCCGCCGCCCGGCACGGGGGCGGCGCCGGTCAGCCGGGCCAGGCCGTCGGCGAGGCTGTCCTCCGCCAGGGCGTAGCGCTCCAGGCCCAGCAGGACGCGGACGGGAGCCTCGTCGGCGTCTGCGTCGCGGGCGGGGCCCGCGTCGGCGTCGTCCCGCGCGTCGTGGAAGGCCAGCACCTCGCCGTCCGCGGCGGCCGCGCCGAGCGCCGCGTCCGGATCCGGCACCGCCATCCCGGCGAGCGCGGCACGCAGCACGGGTGACTCCACGGCGGTGTGGCCCTCCCGCGCGGCCCGTTCGAGCAGCCAGGTCACCAGCGCCCGCGTCCGCCGCTCGTCGCCGGGCCCGCACTCCGGGCCGAGCAGCGCGCGGGCGAATCCGTCGGCCTGGTCCTGGCGCACGCCGGGCACGGCCAGCAGCCGCCACGGGTCGGCGCGCAGCGCCTCCCCGGCCCGCTCGCCCAGCGTGGCCAGGACCCGCCCGGCCAGGTGCTCCGGGGCGCCGCCCGCCGCGAGGACCTCCCGCACCGCCTCCGCGGCCGGTCCGGACACCGGCCCGGGGGCCGGCGGGGCGGCCGGGGCGGGGCCCGGG
>NZ_JAVSCF010000576.1:0-707 GCF_031932565.1 Streptomyces sp. B1866 | reverse complement strand
CTCGGGGCCGTCCGCCTCGGTCAGGCCGGTGCGCCCGGCCACGGCGGCGAGCGCCCCGCGCGTGCCGAGCGCGCCGCCCGGGCCCAGCCGCAGGCTCACGCGCGGGTCGTCGATTTCGCTGCCGGAGGTGTTGGCCAGGGTGCCGCTGACGGTGACGGTGTCGCCGGGGCCGACCACGGCCGGGCTGACGCCGGTGACGGTGAGGGCCGCGGGGTGGCGGCGGGCGGCTCCGGCCGCCGTACGGGCGCGGTACGGCAGCCGGTACGGCTCGCGGTACGGCCGGGCGGCGGCAGGCGCCGCCGGGCGGGGTCCCGCCGCACGGGCCGGGGCCGCCGCCGACCTGGCCGCCTGGGCCCACGCCGCCGTACGGGCGTAAGCCGCCGTACGGGCCGAGGCCGCCCGCGCGGACGGCCGATCCCGCGCGGACGGCCCGTACGCCCCGTACGGCCCGTACGCCCCGTACGGCCGGTGCGACCCGTACGGCCGGTGCGGCGGGCGCGGATGCTCGGCGGGCGGGCCCGCCACGGGTGGCCTGATCCGTCCCCGGCCCGGCCGGAACGGATCCGCCGCCGGGGCCCCGGGCACCGCCGTCGAGCCCGCGCCGGCCCCGGCAGCCCCTGCCTCGGACGCGGCCGCCCCGGTCATGGCCGTCCCGGCCGCGCCACGGGCGGTCCCCGGCGGAGCGGCGGCGCCCGGTGCGGGCTCGG
>NZ_JAVSCF010000575.1:0-709 GCF_031932565.1 Streptomyces sp. B1866 | reverse complement strand
GGGCTCCGTGCGCACGGAGCCCGGGTCGGGCGCGGGTCCGCACGCCGGACGCGCGGGCCGCGCGGCGGGGGCCGCCGCGCGGCGGACCGCGCCCGCCCTGCTGGCGTACGCGTCGGCGCGGCTGCTGGGTCTGGTGACCCTGCTGGTGTGGAGCGCGGCGGCGGGCACGAGCGCGCACCGGCTGCTGTCCGACCGCTGGGACGCGGTCTGGTATGCCCGGATCGCGGCGGACGGCTACGGCCGCACCGTCCGCCTGCCCGACGGCGCGGTCCACTCCGACCTGGCCTTCTTTCCGCTGCTGCCGTGGCTTGAGCGGCTGATCGCGGCCGCCTCCCCGCTCGGCGAGGGGGACGCGGGGCTGGTGGTCTCCGCGGTGGCCTCGGTCGCCGCCGCGTGGGGTCTGTTCGCGGTCGGCGACCTGCTGCACGGGCGGCGGGCGGGCGTCGCGCTCGCGGCCCTGTGGGGCGTGCTGCCGGTGGCGGTCGTGCAGTCGATGGCGTACTCGGAGTCGCTGTTCACGGCGCTGGCCGTGTGGTCGCTGCACGCGGTGCTCACCGGCCGGTGGGTACGGGCGGGCGCGCTCGCGGCACTGGCCGGGCTGACCCGGCCGGTGGGGATGGCGGTCGTGGCGGCCGTGTGGTGCGGCGCGGCGGCGGCGCTGCGGCGACGCCGGGCCGGCCCCGGACCCGGTGGCGGGGGGCGGGCGGCG
>NZ_JAVSCF010000574.1:0-720 GCF_031932565.1 Streptomyces sp. B1866 | reverse complement strand
GGCAGTCGGCGACCAGGTCCGGCAGGGCGGCGAGCGTGGCGCGCCAGCAGCCCGGCGCGGCCGCCCGGCCGGCGTCGTGCAGCAGCACCGTCCCGCCGCCGCGCAGGGCCCGCCGCACGGTGGCCCGTACGGACGCCGCGGTCGCCTCGGCCGTCCAGTCCCGTCCCCAGGCCGACCACAGCACCGGCCGCAGCCCGGCCCGCCGGGCCGCCGCCCAGCGGCCGCCGGTCAGGATGCCGTAGGGCGGCCGGTACCACAGCGGCCGCGCCCCGGCCAGGTCCGACACGACCCGCGCCGCCCGGGCCACCTCGCGGGCGTCCCGGGCGAACGCCGGCCGCCACGGCGGGCCGTGGTGCCAGCCGTGGACGGCCAGCTCGTGGCCGCGCGCGGCGATGCTGCGGCCGAGCTCCGGGTAGCGCAGCGCCCGCTCGCCGAGCACGAAGAAGGTCGCCCGCACCTCCAGGCGGTCCAGCGCGTCCAGGATCGCGGGCGTGGCGGCGGGGTCGGGGCCGTCGTCGAAGGTCAGGGCGACATGGCCGGGGTCTCCCGCGCCGGCCAGCGCCGGGAAGCAGGCGCGCCGCAGGCCCGGCAGCCAGGTGGCGGCGGGCAGCACGTGGACGGCCAGCAGCGCGCCGCAGACGGCGGCCGCGGGCCGCAGCGGGGCCGCAGCTGCGGCGTGCCGCGCGCTCACGGCTCGCCCCCGGTCCGGCGCGCTGCCGG
>NZ_JAVSCF010000573.1:0-726 GCF_031932565.1 Streptomyces sp. B1866 | reverse complement strand
GGGGACGGCGTGCCGCACCCGCCGACCGGGCCGCGCGCGGACGGCGGGCCCGCCGGTTCCGCGGGCCCGGACGGTTCCGCGGGCCCGGACGGCGGCGCGTACGCCGCCGCAGGCCCGCTCACCGCCGAAGAGTTCGACCGGAGCGCCGACACCCTCCGGGAGCTGCTGGACGACACCGTCGCCGCCGCCGAGCGGCAGCTGTTCGAGCTGCGTACCGCCGCCGCGGAGGACGCGCGCATCCTCGCCGCGCTCGGCGACGGCGGCCTGCTGCCGCCCAGCCCCGACGTGCTCACCACGGTCGCCCACCTGGGCGAGCACGGCATCCCCGCGCTGCCCGGCTGGCGCTACCTGGCCCGCGCCGTCGACCCCGCCGACCACGCCGCCGTCCTCGCCGCCCGCCCCGAGCTGGTCGACGGCGTCGTCATCACCGACCCCGCCGCGCACGCGCGGGCCCGCGAGGTGCTGGCCGGCGCGGCGCTGCTGCCCCGTTCCGCGGTGGCCGTCGGCACGGCCGCCGCGCTGCTCGCGCCGCCCCGCGCGGGGACGCGGGCCGACCCGGAGTCGGTGTTCCTCGTGCCGCCGAACCCGGCCATGCACGACGAGCGGGCCGCCGACGACGAGCGGCTGGCCCTGCGCACCCGCGCGTCGGCCCGCGACGAGGAGATCCGGGCGCTGGCCGCCCGGCTCGCGGCCGACCGGGCCCTGGCCGCCCGGCTCGCGGCCTGG
>NZ_JAVSCF010000572.1:0-727 GCF_031932565.1 Streptomyces sp. B1866 | reverse complement strand
GGCCGACGCCACCGGCATGACCGGCGACCTCGGCGAGGCCGAACTCGCCCGGCTGGAGCGCATGGGCGTCGGCGCGCTGCCCGCCGAACTCGGGCTGAAGCTCTTCGACGACGCCCTCGCACTGGACGCGGCGCTGCTCGTGCCGGTGCGGCTGGACCTGGCCGCCCTGCGGACGCAGGCGCGCGCGGGCCTGCTGCCCGCGCTGCTGCGCGGCCTGGTGCGGGTCCCGGCGCGGCGCGCCCAGACGGGCGGGTCGCTGGCGCAGCGGCTCGCCGGAGTGGCCGAGGCGGACCGGGAGCGCGTGGTCCTGGAGCTGGTGCAGGCGCAGGTGGCGGCCGTCCTCGGACACGCCTCCGCCGCCGCGATCGGCGCCGAACGGTCCTTCAAGGACCTCGGGTTCGACTCGCTCAGCGCCGTCGAACTGCGCAACCGGCTGACCCAGGCGACCGACGTGCGGCTGCCCGCCACCCTCATCTTCGACCACCCGAACCCGGCCGGCGTCGCCCGGCTGATCCTCACCGAGGTCGGCGCGGTCGCGGAGACCGCCCGGCCCGCGGCCCGGCCGCGGCGGCGGGCGGACGCCGACGAGCCGCTGGCGATCGTCGGCATGAGCTGCCGCTACCCCGGCGGGGTGACCTCGCCCGAGGACCTGTGGGAGCTGGTGGCCTCGGGCCGCGACGCGATATCGGGCCTGCCGTCGGACCGCGGCTGGGACCTGGAGCGGCTG
>NZ_JAVSCF010000571.1:0-744 GCF_031932565.1 Streptomyces sp. B1866 | reverse complement strand
CAACTACGCCGCGGCCAACGCCTTCCTGGACGCCCTCGCGCAGTCCCGCCGGGCGAGCGGGCTGCCCGCCCACTCGCTGGCCTGGGGCCTGTGGGCCCAGTCCAGCGAGATGCTCGACCACCTGGAGCAGAACGACCTGGCCTGGATGAAGCGCGCGGGCATCCAGCCGCTGCCGTCCAGCCTGGGCCTGGCCCTGCTGGACGCCGCGACCACGCTGGACGACGCGCACCTGGTGCCCGTACGCCTGGAGATGACCACCCTCCGGCACGAGGCCGCGTCCGGCATGCTGCGCCCCCTCTTCCGCGGCCTGGTGCGCACGGTGACCCGCAGGACGGCCGCCACCGCCGACGCCTCCGGCGGATCGGCGCTGGCCCAGCGGCTGTCCGGCCTCACGCCCGAGGAGCAGAACCGGGCCCTGCTGGACGTGGTGCGCGCTCAGGTGGCGACCGTCCTGGGACACGCCACCCCGGAGACCATCGCCGCGAGCCGCCNCCCGGAGACCATCGCCGCGAGCCGCCCGTTCAAGGAGCTGGGCTTCGACTCGCTGACCGCCGTGGAGCTGCGTAACCGGCTCAACGCGGCCACTGGGCAGCGCCTGCCGGCCACGATCATCTTCGACTACCCGACGCCCGGCCTGCTCACCGACTTCCTGCGCTCCGAGGTGCTGGGCGTGGCCTCGGCGCCCGCGGCGGTGCCGTCGGCCGCGGCGCCCGCGGACGGCGTGTCGGACGAGCCGATCGCGAT
>NZ_JAVSCF010000570.1:0-762 GCF_031932565.1 Streptomyces sp. B1866 | reverse complement strand
GGCCGGACGGCCGTCGCGCGGCAGTCCGGTGCGGCTGGCGTGCCCGGCCGGGGCGTACCGGCCCGGGCTCTCCGGCGCGAGGGCGGCCCGGCGGCGGGGCGGGGCTGCGGTCAGGGGCTGCGGGCGGGCGCGACGGGTGGGCGCGGTGGTCAGGCGCTGCGGGTGGGCGCGGCCGGTGGGCGTGCAACGCGCCGTACCGCCCGGCGCAACGCGCCGCACCGCCCGCGATCGGCGAATTTTGTCCGCTTAGCACTTAAAGTCGGCCCATGCCCACGCCACATGGAACCCGCGGCGGAATGGCGTTCAGCGCGGACGAGCTGCGTATCCTCCGACGCGCCCTCGCCCTCGCCCTCCAGCCCCGCCCCCCGTCGCTCCTCGACGGCCCGGTCGGCCCCGTAGGTCCGGCCGGTCCCGCAGACCCCGCCGGCCCCGCCGACCCGGAACGCGCGGAGGAGGTCCGGGACTGCCGGCGCCTCGCCGAAGCCGTGGACGAAGCGGTCCGCGAGGGCGGGCGGCTGCGTGCCTTCCTGCGGGCCGAACTCGACCGCTACCGCGCCGCCCTGCCCGGCGCCGCGGCCGGGTACCTGGACCGGCTCCAGGGGGCCCTGGCGGCCGGTTACGCGCCCGTCCCGGCCGACCTGGCGGCCCTGCGCGCGCTGTGCGCGGCCGCCGCGGGGTGCGGCGAGGCCGAGCGCCGCCGCGCCCTGCTGCGCCGCTGCGAACGGCTCGCGGAGCGCGGCGACCGGGCTGTGGCGGCTGCCG
>NZ_JAVSCF010000569.1:0-766 GCF_031932565.1 Streptomyces sp. B1866 | reverse complement strand
CCGGGCACGCCAGGGGCCGGGCGGGCCGGTCCGCGCCGGCCACCGGCCGGACGAGCAGGCCGCTGCCCTCGGCGGCCAGAGTGGCGGCGGTGGTGGCCAGGTCGTTGGCCGCCGCCCGGCCCTGGCCCGGGGCGGGCGCGTAGGCGAAGGCGCCGCGGTCGCGCTCGGGGGCGTCGCAGCCCAGTTGCAGGCCGAGCAGGGCCGCGTACGGGCCCGGGCCGCCCGCGCCGTGCGTCACCTGGGCCGGGTCCCGGCCCGCGGCGGCGAACGCGCCGACCGCCGCCGAGGTGGAGTTCGCGTCGGTCGGGGCGCCGGAGGTCAGGCCCCAGCCGCCGTCCGGGTTCTGGTGCCCCGTCAGCCAGGCCAGGCCGCGCCGCACGGCCGCGTCGGCGTCACCGGCTCCCGGGGCGTCGCCGACGGCGGCGAGGGCCTGCACGGCGGCGGCCGTGGCGTCGGTGAACTCGCCCTTCCGCGCGTCGCACGGCGCGGCAGGGTCGGCGCGGTACGCGGCGAAGCCGCCGTCGGCGCACTGCTGCCCCGCCAGCCAGGCCACGGCCGGGGCCGCCGGGCGCAGGCCCGCCGCGCGCTGGGCGAGCAGCGCCAGGGACTGCCGCCACACGCCGTCGTAGCGGGGGTCCTTCCGCCCGTACAGGCCCCGCGAGGCGGACGGCCGGGGGCTCGGGTCGTTCGGAGCCCGCTCGGCGGCGGGGGCTCTCCGCGCGGCCGCGGGGTCGGCCGGGGCGCGCGGCGCGGCCTGCGCGGCGGG
>NZ_JAVSCF010000568.1:0-772 GCF_031932565.1 Streptomyces sp. B1866 | reverse complement strand
CGCTCTCCCGCTGAGCTAATCGCCCGGTGCCGTAAGCCCGGCCAGCGGGCTTGGCGGCCCGCCGTGACGCCCTGAACGATACAGGTCGCGGGCCGTTGCCATCAAACCGCTTCCGGGCCGGCCGCCGTCCCGGCCAGGCGCGCCCGCAGCCCGCGCAGGCCCGCGCGCATCATCAGCGCGTGGTTGGCGCGGAAGACGAGGCGGCCGGGGACGGCCAGGCGGCGCAGCAGGGGCTTGCGGGCCACGACCTCCTGGTCGAACACGGCGCGGGTGCCGGTGCCGTGCGGCAGCACCGTCCAGCGGGCCCACCCCTCCACGTCGCCGGACACCGCGGCCTGGAGCACTCCGGCGGCCGGGTCTTCGCGCAGCCGCGTGCTGGTCACCCTCAGGTCGTACGGGGCGAAGGAGCGGACGCGGGCGGTCCCGGTCCGGTCGTCGACGCGCGACACCTCGCGCACCTGCCGCCACCACCGCGGATACCGCTCCCAGTCCGCCAGCACGGCGTACACGGCGGCGGGCGGGGCGTCGAGGTCCCAGCGGCTGCGGAAGCGGTAACGGCACCAGTCCATACGGCCAGTGTCCGCTCCGGGCCGTGCAGGCGGGTACCCGCCTGCACGTCGCGCGTCCGCCGCCGGGTGGTGAAACCCCGCCGTACGGGACACGCGTACGGGGCACGACCGCATGGAAACGACGAGGGCGGAATGTGTTCGCGTTGCTGACGCGAACACACTCCGCCCTCGCAGCCGGTGGGCGATACTGGGATCGAACCAGT
>NZ_JAVSCF010000567.1:0-778 GCF_031932565.1 Streptomyces sp. B1866 | reverse complement strand
CCAGGTGGGTTTGCAACGAAGACACGGTGGAGCCCAGCGAGTTCTGGAGCGGGGTTGTTATCAGCCCAGGTGGGTTTGCAATTGCCGTCAGATCAATGTGGACGGCCTGTACGCGTACGCGTCGTTATTAGCCCAGGTGGGTTGCAACGCCACCAGGCCCGCGCACAGGACCGCCGTCACCGTCGTCGTTATCAGCCCTGGACGCGCTTCCCGCCCGGGGTGGGCGCCGTACCTGGGCACCGCGGTCCTCATCAGCCCTGTTGAGCCCGGAATCCGAGCACCCCGCGCCGCCCGTGATGCGAGTATTATCTATCACCATCACCATCAGCCCCGGAGGGTTCGCAACAGTATTGTGTACGACGTTGCCCCCATCATCATCCCTGCAGGGACTTGAAGGCCGGTAGTCGCATCATCACAACTTGCCACTACCGGCCATTATTTATACCCACCAATGCAACCGCATAACCTTATCGCCCTTCAGGCATAAAAACAGAGAAATGGCCGTCACTAGAAGCACTCGAAAGCCGAACGGCCCGCATAGCAGTCACGGCGTGTTGCAGACAGCCCCCTCCGCGCGAACGTTAGAGTACACGCAGGTAAGCATTAGACCGAATGGCTTTCACCACAACCAACAACCAGATTTGAATGGGGGAACGTCTTACACTCATACTCGAATAACCACCCCCACAGCCGCTGAGGCCCCGAGAACCATAACGGCAGATTCATCGAGGCCCAGCGTGCTCTCTCTCGACCTAGTACTACAGCCGGTGGTTCGCGT
>NZ_JAVSCF010000566.1:0-781 GCF_031932565.1 Streptomyces sp. B1866 | reverse complement strand
GGGCCCGGCCGCCCGCCGGAGCCCGGCCCGCCCGGCCCCCGGGCCGGAACGGCGCGGCGTGCCGGGACTGCCGCTCCTGGCGGCGCTGCCCGTCCTAACCGGGCTGGCTGGAGTGACCGGGCTGACCGCCCTGCCCCGCCTGGCCCTACTCCCGTACCCAGCAGGGCCGTTCGGCCTGCCCGTGCTGCTGAGCCCGCCCGGAGTGCCCGGTCTGCCGGGGCTGCGCACGGTCGCCGAGCTGGTCCGGGCGCCCGCCGCGCTCACCGTGCCGGGCGACACGCTGGCCGGGCGGGCGGCGGCGGGCAGGCCGCTGGGGCCCGCCGCGCCCGTGCTGGGCCTGGGCCTGGCGTCGGTGTGCCTGTACTGGGCGGGCATGGCCCTCAACGACTACGCGGACCGGCACGCGGACGCCGCCGAGCGCCCGCGCCGCCCGATCCCCTCCGGCCGGGTCACGCCCGGCTTCGCGCTCGCGCTCGCCACCGGCCTCACCGGCGCGGGCCTGGCCCTGGCCGCGGCCGCCGAGGGCCGCCGGGCGCTGGCGGTCGCCGTGCCGCTGGCGGCGACCGTGTGGGCGTACGACCTGGGCGTCAAGCGCCACCCGGTGGCCGGGCCCGCCGCGATGGCCGCGGCCCGGGCGCTGGACGTGCTGCTGGGCGCCGGGTACGGGCGGCTGCGCGCCGCGCTCCCGGCGGCGGGCCTGCTCGGCGCGCACACGCTGACGCTGTGCGCCCTGGGCCGCCGGGAGACGCGCGGCGCGGACGGGCCGCTGCTGGCCGGGACG
>NZ_JAVSCF010000565.1:0-796 GCF_031932565.1 Streptomyces sp. B1866 | reverse complement strand
GCGCCCCGGGCCCGTGCAGCGTGCGCGCGCCAGGTGCCGCGGGCGCCCGCGGCCGTCCCGCCCGGCACCCGGCCGCGCCGCTCCCGCCGTCCCGGCCGGGCGCCCGCCGCCCGTACGGAACCGCACGCCCCCGGCCGTCTCCCCGAACGCTCCCCGCACCGGAGGTGAAGCAGCATGACCGCCCAGCGCCCCCTCCTCGTCGTCGGCGACGCCCTGCTCGACCGGGACGTCGACGGCGAGGCCACCCGCCTCGCGCCCGACGCCCCGGCGCCGGTGGTCGACGTGACCGGCGACCGCAGCCGTCCGGGCGGCGCCGGCCTGGCCGCGGCCCTCGCCGCGCGGGACGGCCGCGAGGTCACGCTCGTCACCGCGCTCGGCCGCGACCCCGCCAGCGAGGCCGTCCGCGCGGGCCTGCGGCCGCTGGTGCGCCTGGTGGAGCTGCCGCTGACCGGCACCCTGCCGGTCAAGACCCGCATCCGGGCCGGCGGGCGCCCGCTGGTGCGCGTGGACCGCGGCGGCGGCACGCCGGGCAGGCCCGGCTCGGCCGTGCTCGACGCGCTCCGCGCCGCGCCCGCCGTCCTGGTGGCCGACTACGGCCGGGGCACCGCCGCCGCCGTACGCCCCTGGCTGGCCGAGGCGGCCCGGCGCGGCACGGTGGTCTGGGACCCGCACCCGCGCGGCGTCGAGCCGGTGGCCGGCGCGCGGCTGGCCACGCCCAACGCCGCCGAGGCGGCCCGGCACGGCCCGTCCGGCCAGGACGGACCGCCCCCCGGGGACGACTCGCTGCGCGCGCACG
>NZ_JAVSCF010000564.1:0-803 GCF_031932565.1 Streptomyces sp. B1866 | reverse complement strand
GGGCCGGCGGCGAGCACCGCGCCGAGGCCCAGCCGCCCGGCGTAGGCGGTGACCCGCGTGTCGAGCGCGCCCGCCCAGGGCCACGCGAGGCCGCGGCGCGCGCGGGTGCCCAGCGCGCGGTCCACCACGCGCGCGGCGCTCGCGGTGGTTCCCCGCACGATTCCGGCCAGTTCGCCGCCGCCGGGCCGGTGGGCGAGGGAGGCCAGGTCGGGGTCGGCGTACGGCAGCGTCACCACCTCCCGGCCGCGCACCGCGTCCCGCAGGGCGGCCAGCCAGCGGGCCGCCGCCTGCCCGCCGCGGCCGGGGGCGCTGTCCCGGGGGTTGCTGCTGTCAGGCGTACGGGCCACCTGGTAGCCGTCGGCCATGGCCCGCGCCTGGACGATCAGGTCCGGGTCGACGACCCAGGTCACCGGGGAGCCCGCGCCCGCCGCCACGACCTGCCACAGCCGCCCGCCCGGCGCGAACTCGTCCGCCAGGCCGTCGTCGCGGAACACCGGCCGCACGCCGTGGGCGGTGCGCAGGCCCAGCGCCTCCATGCGCGGGGCGGCGGTGACCGGCCACACCACGGTGGCGCGCAGCGGCTCGGGGCGCGACGCGCCGCCGTCCGCCGAGGCGCCCGCCGAGGCCGAGGCGGCGGGCAGGAACGTGCGGTCCAGGGCCAGGACGCTCCCGTCCCGGGCGGTGGCGGCCACCGTCAGCGCGTACGCGCCCGGGCCGTCCAGGCCCAGGTCCGCCACCGGCACCGCGAGCCGGAAGGCACGCCGGGCGCCGGGCGGCAGCGGGCCGGGCCGGGCCGCGGCGCC
>NZ_JAVSCF010000563.1:0-808 GCF_031932565.1 Streptomyces sp. B1866 | reverse complement strand
CGTCCGGGGCGGGCCGGGGCGCGGCGTCCGCGAGGTGCCCGGGCGCGGCGTCCGGGGCCTGCGTCCGCGGGCGTGCGCGCACGGCGGGGGCCGGCGGCGCGGACTCCCACAGGTCCGGGTCCAGCTCGTCGAGACCGGCGTCCGGATCGTCGGCCGCCGCGCGGGTACGGGCGGGCCCCGGCGCCGCCGGACCGGCCGGCTCGTCATCCCAGACACCCGGACCGAGATCGTCCGCCCCGCGCGTACGGGCACTCCTCCGCGCCACCGCACCGGCCAGGCCCTCGTCCCAGGCGTCCGCCCCGAATTCGTCCGTCCCGCGCGTACGGCCGCTCCCCCGCGCCCCCGCAGCGTCCGCGCCGTCGTCCCACGGGCCCGGCCCGAGATCGCCCATCCCGCGCGTACGGGCACGCTCCGGCGCCTGCCGGCCGGCCGGTTCCCGGTCCCGGAGGCCCGGCTCCGGCTCGTCCGCCCTGCGCGTACGGGCACTGCCCCGCGCGTACGGGCCACCCGACCCGGCGCCCCACGGCACCCCGTCCGCTTCCCCGGACGCGGCGCCGTCCTCCCAGTCCCCGGCGGCACCGGCCGCACGGGACCACTCCCCCGCCAACGGCCCGGCCGGGTCCTCGTCCCACAGGGGCGGGTCCAGCTCCTCCGCCACCAGGTCGCGCCCGTCGAAAGCGTCGCGGCCGTCGAAAACGTCCGGGCCGACCGGCTCCCGGCCGTGCGCCGGGCCGCCGGCCGCGCGGTGGGCGGCCGGGCCGGGGGGGGCGGCGGCGCCTGGCGGCGCGTCCCACGGGTCCGGCTCGGG
>NZ_JAVSCF010000562.1:0-855 GCF_031932565.1 Streptomyces sp. B1866 | reverse complement strand
GCAGGGCGGCGGGCGCCGCGGGGCCCGTGCCCGGCGGAGTGCCGGGCGCGGCCGCGGACGGCGGGCCCGGGAAACCCGGGGAGGCCGCGGACGCCGACGACGACGGGCCGGGGCCGGCCGGGGCGAGCCCCGACCGGCTGGCCGCGCTGGAGCGGCGCCTGCGGCAGGCCCTCGGCGGGCTCGACACAGCACGCCGCGCCGAGCGCACCGCCGTCACCCTGCGCGCCGAGCTGGAATCCCTGGACCGGCAGGCGCGCGCCGACGAGGAGGCGGCCGAGGAGGCCGCCGAGTGGCTCGGCGGCTGGGAGGCGGCCCGCCAGGAGCACCAGCGGCGGATCGACGCCGCGCTGGAGGCGGCGGCCCGCGCCGAACGGCTCGCCGCCGAGGCCGGGCTCGCCGGGCGGCGGCTGGCGGCCGCCCAGCGGCGCGACGGACTCGCGGCCGAGGCGGCGCAGGCCGCCGAGCGCCTGCTGGACGCGCGCCAGGAGGCCGTGGCGGCGCACGAGACCTGGCTGGAGCTGCGGGAACGGCACCTGGCCGGCATCGCGGCCGAGCTGGCGGCCCGGCTGCGCGACGGCCGGCCGTGCGCGGTGTGCGGCGCGACCGAGCACCCGGCACCGGCCCGTCCCGCCGCCGGACACGTCGACCGGGCCGCCGAGGACGCCGCGCTCGCGGCCGTCCGGCGCGCCGAGGCCGCGCGTGATGAGGCCGGGCGGCGGTCGCAGGACCTGCGCGAGCAGCTGGCGGCCGCCGAGGCCGCCGCCGACGGCGGAGCCGTCCCGGAGCTGGCCCGGGCCCTTCAGGCCGCGCAGGCCGCCCACGCCGAGGCCCGCGACGCGGCCGCCGGCACGCACG
>NZ_JAVSCF010000561.1:0-858 GCF_031932565.1 Streptomyces sp. B1866 | reverse complement strand
GATCACGATCTACAGCTGGAGTATTAGCGGCGTACGTGAAGCGCGTTTTCGGCCATCGAACGCGTGGCCGACACCGGGCCGGGGCGGTTCCGCCTCCGATCGTCCCCCGCCCGAGTGTGGTGGGGCCGGAGAACCGACCGGCTCAGGCGACTACGGCGGTGGACGCGCCGACACTGCCGTTGCCCCGGGTACCCGCCGAGCCCGTCCCCGATCCGGCGGATGAGGTGTTCTGGCCGGTGGACACCCCACTGGTGCGGCCGTTCGTGCTCGCCTACGAGCGGGAGCTGGCCGAGCGGGAGCAGGCGCTGGCCGCGCGGCGGCGGGCCAACCGGAGGGAACGGCGGGTACAGCGGCGTCGGCGGTGGGCGGTCTCGCTGGCCGCGTACGGGATCGACGTGGGCCCGCGCCGGATTCACGGCGTGGACCTCGCGCGGGCGGGCGCGTCGGTGGGGGGTGGTTGGGCGTGGCGGTGATGACGATCCGGGTGTACCGGCTGGACCCGGTGACCGGGGAGCAGGCCGAGATCAGCTCCTGCTCGGTCCGGGGTGAGCCGGGCAGGTCGTTCGCTCCGGCGTCGTGTGAGTGGCCCCGGTGCGAGTGCCACCAGTGCCAGGCCAAGGCCACAAGTCCGGAGTCGGACCGGTGAGCGGGCTGGTCCCGCTGCCGTGGTCCACCGTGGACGGCACGCCCTGCTACACCGTCCCGCCCCCCGGCGGCCCCAGCCCCGGGCCGGTCGGGGTGTTGGCGGACGCCTGGGAGGACGCGCAGGTGCTGGCAGCACGCAACGTGCTCGGCGCGGCGCGGATGTGGCTCGCCTCGGGTGTCCGCGTCGACGGTGGGCGGTTGCGGGCGGGGGCG
>NZ_JAVSCF010000560.1:0-864 GCF_031932565.1 Streptomyces sp. B1866 | reverse complement strand
GGACGCGGGGCGGGTGGCGGGCGGCCGCGCGGGTCAGGCGACGCCGGGGGCGCCCGGTACGCCCGCGGCGCGCAGCGCCAGGGCCAGGTCGTGGTGGCTGCTGGACGACACGCTGGTGGCCGCGTCGAGCAGCAGCGGCACGAGCTGGGCGGGCGCGGCGGCGGCGGCCAGGGCGGCCTCGTCGGGCGTGCGGGCCCGTACGAACGCCTGGAGCAGGAAGGCGGCCTCCACGGCCCGCCCGGCCTCGCGCAGCGCGAGCGCGGCGTGCGCGACGTCGGTGACCGGGCGCGACACGCTCTGCCGCAGCAGGCGCGCGCAGTCGGCGGGCCGGCCCGCTGCGGCGAGCGCGTCGGCGGCGGCGGCCAGGGCCTCGGGCGGCAGGCACGCGGCCTCCCACAGCAGCGTGGCCACGTCGGCGCCCAGTCCGGCCCGCTCCAGCTCGTCGGCGAGTAACGGCAGGCGCTCGGCGGGCCACCCGGCGGCCTCCACCAGCAACACGTGCGCCTCGCCGCCGCGGCGCTCCGCGCGGAGCCGGGCGAGCCGGGCGACGGCCCCGGCGGCCGCCCGCCGGGCCTCGGCGAGCACGGCGTCACGGGTGGCGCGCTCCTCGGCGCCGCGGGCGTCCTCCTCCCGGCGCCTGCGGCCGAGCAGGCCCTCGTCGCCGTCGTACGCCCCGGCGAACCGGGCGCCCCGGGGCGTGTCGGAGGTCCCGGCGGACTCGCGGGAGCCGCCCCCGCCGACGACGCCCAGGGCGGGCAGCACGGCCTGCGCCGCGGCGCCGGTGCCGTCCTCGGCCGACTCCACTCCGGCGAACCTCGCCCCGCGCGGGGCGGGCCCGCGGGCGGCGGGGGGGCGGGGGCGCGG
>NZ_JAVSCF010000559.1:0-877 GCF_031932565.1 Streptomyces sp. B1866 | reverse complement strand
CGGTCGCGGTCACCCTCGGCCCGCGCGGGGCGCTGCTGACCCGCGCGGGCGGTGACGACCCGATGTACCTGCCCGCCCCGCACCGCGCGGCCGGCGACCCGTGCGGCGCGGGCGACTGCTTCGCCGCCGTCGCCGCCGCCGCGCTGGCCGACGGCGCGCTGCCCGAGGAGGCGGTCGGCCGGGCGGTGGCCGAGGCCGCCGACTTCGTCGCCGCCGACGGGGCGAGCGGCCTCGGCCTGTGGGACGGCCGCCCGCCCCGGGACCGGGCCGGCGCCGGGGACGGGGACGGGGACGCCGGGCCCGCCGCCCCGGACGCGCACGCCCTGGCCGCGGCCGTACGCGCCCGGGGCGGCACCGTCGTCGCCACCGGCGGCTGCTTCGACCTGCTGCACGCCGGGCACGTCGGCCTGCTGCAGAACGCCCGCCGGGCCGGCGACTGCCTCATCGTGTGCGTCAACTCCGACGACTCGGTGCGCCGGCTGAAGGGCCCGGGCCGGCCGATCACCCCCCTCGCCGACCGGGTGCGGGTGCTGGCCGGGCTCGGCTGCGTCGACGCGGTCGCGGTCTTCGGCGAGGACACCCCCGAGCGGCTGCTGCGCGAACTGCGGCCGGACGTGTGGGTCAAGGGCGGCGACTACAGCGCGGGCGCCCTGCCGGAGACCGCCGCCCTGCGCGAGTGGGGCGGCCAGGCGCTCGTCCTGCCCTACCTCAGCGGCCGGTCCACCACGGAGATCGCCCGCCGGGCCGCCCAGCCCCCCGCCCGCCGGTGAGCGCCCGGCCCCGCCCGGTGCCGTCCGCCCCGCCGGGCACGGCGCCGGGCCCCTCGCCGCACACCACGGCGGCGCCGGACCCCGCCCTGGGCACCACGGCGGCGCCG
>NZ_JAVSCF010000558.1:0-890 GCF_031932565.1 Streptomyces sp. B1866 | reverse complement strand
CGGGCGATCCGCGCCGGGCCCCAGGCCGCCGCCCCGCCGCGGGCGTCCGGGGTCGCCCTGGTGACCGGCGCCTCCTCCGGCATCGGCGCGGCGGTCGCCGACCGGCTCGCGGCCGAGGGCGGCTGGCGGCTGCTGCTCAGCGGACGGGACCGGACGCGGCTGGACGGGGTGGCCGCCCGCACGTCGGCCACCGCCCTGGTCGCCGACCTGGCGGCAGCGGACGGCGGACGGCAGCTGGCGCGCGCCGCGCTGCGGTCCGCGGGCCGGGTGGACGTGCTGGTCGCGGGCGCGGGCATCGGCTGGGCCGGGCCCTTCCAGGCCATGCCGCCCGCGGCCATCGACCAGGTGCTCGCCGTGGACCTGGCCGCCGTCGTCCACCTGGTGCACCTGCTGCTGCCGCCCATGGTGGCGGCCGGGCGGGGCCATGTCGTGCTGGTCGGGTCGATCGCGGGCTGCGTCGGCGTGCGCGGCGAGGCGGTCTACTCCGCCGCCAAGGCCGCGCTGGGCGCCTTCGCCGACGCCCTGCGCTACGAGCTGCGCGGCACCGGGGTGGCGGTGGCGCACGTGGTGCCCGGCGTGGTGGACACCCCGTTCTTCGCCCGGCGCGGCGCCCCGTACGCGCGCGCCTGGCCCCGCCCGGTGCCCGCCGACCGGGTGGCCGACGCCGTCTGGGAGGCGCTGGCGCGCGGACGGGACGAGGTGTACGTGCCCGGCTGGCTGCGGCTGCCGGGCCGGGTGCGCGGCGTGGCCCCGGCGCTGTACCGGCGGCTGGCGGCGCGGTTCGGATGAACGCGCTGACCGTGGCCCTGGCGCTGCTGGCGGCCTTCGCGAACGGCGCGGCCTCCGCGTTGCAGCGGCGCGCGGCCCTGGAGCAGGGCGCGGCCGCCGGG
>NZ_JAVSCF010000557.1:0-892 GCF_031932565.1 Streptomyces sp. B1866 | reverse complement strand
GGTGAGGACGGCCGCCGCGAGGTGGCGATCTACACCCGCCTGGAGACCGGCGAGGACGGCGAGCAGCCGGAGGCCGTCTGCCACGCCCGGGGCATGCTCGCCCCGGAGGCCGAACCGGCCGTCGCGTGGCGGACCGCGTGGCCGCCGCAGGGCGCCGAACCGGCCTCCGTCGACGTGCTGTACGCGGGCATGGCCGACCTCGGCNCGACGTGCTGTACGCGGGCATGGCCGACCTCGGCTACGACTACGGGCCGGTGTTCCAGGGCGTACGGGCGGTGTGGCGCGCCGGTGAGGACGTGTACGCCGAGGTGGCGCTGCCCGACGACGGTGACGGCGCGGGCTTCGGCATCCACCCGGCCCTGTTCGACGCCGCCATGCACGGCGGGCTGCTGAGGCAGGGGTCGGAGGTCTCCGCGGTGCTGCCGTTCTCCTGGTCGGGGGTGCGGCTCGGAGCGCAGGGGCTGTCCCGGGTCCGGGCCCGGATCAGCCCGGCGGACGACTCGGCGCTGCGGGTCGAGATCTACGGCGAGCAGGGCGAGCCGGTGCTGAGCATGGACAAGCTGGTGTTCCGCCCGGTGGAGCAGGGACAGCTCGAAAACACGCGGGGCAACCAGCAGAAGTCCCTGTTCGAGCTGGACTGGGCGCCGGTTGCGGTGGGTTCGCCGGGGCCGGTGCGGCTGGCGGTGCTGGGCGGTCTTGCGGCGTCGGGTGAGCGGTACGCGGACCTGGACGCGCTGGAGCGGGCCCTGGCCGAGGGTGCCGCCGCGCCGGACGCGGTGCTGGCCGGGGCCGGGGTGCCGGAGGGCGCCGACGGGGTGGCCGAGGCGGCCCACGAGGTCGCGGCGGGCGCGCTGGAGCTGGTGCGGCGGTGGCTGGCCAGTGAGTGGCTTGG
>NZ_JAVSCF010000556.1:0-905 GCF_031932565.1 Streptomyces sp. B1866 | reverse complement strand
GACACGCCTCCGCCACCGCGATCGACGCCGACCGCGCGTTCAAGGACCTCGGGTTCGACTCGCTCAGCGCGGTCGAACTGCGCAACCGGCTGGGCCAGGCCACCGGCCTGCGGCTGCCCGCCACGCTCGTCTTCGACCACCCCAACCCGATGGCGGTCACCCGGCTGCTGCTCGCCGAGATCGGCGGCGTCGCCGAGGCGCCGCGCCCGGCCGCGAAGACCCGGCAGGTGAAGCCGCGCCAGGCCGAGGCGGACGAGCCGCTGGCGATCGTGGGCATGAGCTGCCGGTATCCGGGTGGTGTGGCGTCGCCGGACGAGCTGTGGGAGCTGGTGGCGTCGGGCCGGGACGCGATTTCGGGCCTGCCGTCGGACCGTGGCTGGGATCTGGAGGGGCTGTACGACCCGGACCCCGACCAGCCGGGCAAGCTGTACACGCGCGGCGGCGGCTTCGTCGACGGCGTCGGCGACTTCGACGCGGACTTCTTCGGGATCAGCCCGCGTGAGGCGCTGGCCATGGACCCGCAGCAGCGGCTGCTGCTGGAAGCGGCCTGGGAAGCCCTGGAGAACGCGGGCATCGACCCGACCTCGCTGCGCGGCAGCGACACCGGCGTGTTCGCCGGCGCGGTGACCTCGGACTACAGCCGGTCGCTCCAGCCGGAACTCGACGGGTACCTCCTGACGGGCTCCACCACCAGCGTCATCTCCGGCCGTATCGCCTACAGCCTGGGCCTCGAAGGCCCCGCGGTGTCCGTGGACACGGCGTGCTCGTCGTCGCTGGTCGCCCTGCACCTCGCCGCGCAGGCCCTGCGGTCGGGCGAGTGCTCGATGGCGCTGGTCGGCGGCGTGTCGGTGCTGACCGGCCCGCACCTGCTGATCGACTTCAGCCGGCAGCGGGGTCTCGCGGCG
>NZ_JAVSCF010000555.1:0-907 GCF_031932565.1 Streptomyces sp. B1866 | reverse complement strand
GTAGAGGAATCCGCCCTGCCGGGTGTAGCAGGTGCCGTGCCGGTCGGGGTCGGGATCGAAGATGCCCGCCAGGTTCCAGCCACGGTCCGTGGGGAAGCCCCCGATCGCGTCCTGCTCCGCGAGGATCAGCTGCCAGAACTCCTCGGGCGTACGGACGCCTCCCGGGAACCGGCACGCCATGCCGACGATCGCGATGGGCTCGTCGGCCTCAGCGCGGGACGCGAGTGCCACCGGGGCCGGTGCGTCGGACTCGCGGCCCGTCAACTGCTCCCGCAGGTACCGGGCGAGCTTGGCCGGCGTGGGGTGGTCGAAGACGAGCGTGGTGGGGAGGCGGAGTTCGGTGGTGGCGGTCAGCCGGTTGCGGGCCTCGACAGCGGACAGGGAGTCGAAGCCGAGTTCCTTGAACGGCCGGTCAGCCGGAACGTCGTCGATGTTGCCGTGTCCGAGGACGGCCGCGACGTGTGTCCGTACGAGCTGGAGGAGGACTTCCTGCTGCTCACTGGAGGAGCGGTCGGCGAGCTGCCGGTGGAGGGCCGTGCCGGACCCCTGGTCCGCGGTCGGCCGCGAAGTGGACGTCCGCGCTTCGGGAATGTCCGCGAAGAGGGGCAGGGGCTCACCGGCGTGGCTCAGGCTGTCGCTGAGGGTGGGCCACGTGATATCGGCGATGACGTGATGGGGCCGCCGCGTGTCGGCGACGGCCTGGGTGAACGCGGTGAGAGCCGGCCCGGTCGGCATCGGGGGCAGCCCCCGCCGCCGAAGGTGCCCGGTCTTCTCGGCGTTGGCCAGTCCGCCCTCCTCCCACAGGCCCCAGGCGATGGAAGTGGCGGGAAGCCCTTGGGCGTGACGGTGGTGGGCCAGAGCGTCGAGGAAGGCGTTGGACGCGGCGTAGTTGGCCTGGCCCGGGCTG
>NZ_JAVSCF010000554.1:0-917 GCF_031932565.1 Streptomyces sp. B1866 | reverse complement strand
GGGCGGGCCGGGCGGCGGGGGAGAGCCCGGGTCCGGATCGGCCGCGGCGCCGGACGGCGGCGACCCGTGGGCGGCGCCCGCGGCGGACTCCGGCGGGTACGCGCCGGGCCGGGCTCCCGAGGAGCCTTACGCGCCGTCGTACGAGCCGCCGGGCGTGGCGGAGTCGCCGGACTCGCCGCCGCTGGGCGTGCCCGCGCCGCTGCCCGCGGGCGCCACGCCGTGGGCGGGGGCGGACACCAACTCGGCGGACGACGACAGCGACCGCTCGGTCGTGCCGCCGGCCACCGTGCTGGCCCCGCCGCTGGCGGGCTCGGACGACGAGGACGACCGGCCAGGGGTGAGGCCGGAGGCCAAGACGGAGCTGATGTCGGGCGGCAGCGCCCTGCCGCCCACGGCCGTGGCCCAGGCTCTGGACCTGCCCGGCGGGTCGCGGGGGCCCGCGGGCGGCCCGGTGGCACCGGCGGATCCGGGACCGGTCGGTCATCCGGATTCGGCGGCGGCCCCGGATCCGGCGGGTCAGGGTCCGGCGGGTCAGGGTCCGGCGGGTCCGGATCGGGGTCTCGGCCTGGTGAAGGGCCCGGGCGGGCCTGACGGGCCGTCTCCGCCGCCCGGGCCGTCCGCGCCTTCCGTGCCGTCCGGCCCGGGTGCGCCGCTGTCCGGGCCTGGCGCGCCCGGCGTTCCGGCCGGGGGGTACGTGCCGACTCAGCTGTTCCCGGGCGCCGAGCCCGGCGGTCCGGGCGCGGCGGATCCCGCCGGGCCGCCCGGTGCTCCTTCCGGCGCCCCGGCCCCGCCGGGTGCCCCGGGTGCCCCGGGTGCTCCTGGCGGCGGGGTGCACGCGGCCGCGACCATGCTCGCCGGCGGCCCGGGCGCTCCCGGTGTGCCGTCCGCGCCCGGTGCGGGCGGCCCGCAGCCGCCCG
>NZ_JAVSCF010000553.1:0-942 GCF_031932565.1 Streptomyces sp. B1866 | reverse complement strand
GATCAGGTCGGAGTCCTTCTTGGTCTTCTGCCGCCACAAGGCCGTCTCCAGCGCGTCCAGCGGCAGGTCCGTGCGCAGGTGGATGGCGGCCTGCCAGCCCGCGATCCGGCGGGAGTAAGCGTCCAGGACGAACGCGACGTAGACCCAGCCCGGCCAGGTGCGGATGTAGGTGAGGCCGGCCAGCCACAGCTGGTTCGGCCGCTGGGCGGTGAAGTGCCGGTCGACCAGGTCCGGCGGCCGCGGGGCTGCCGGCTCGGGGATGGTGATACGGCGGCGCTGTCCGCGGATGACGCCCTCGATGCCCCGCTCGCGCATCAGCCGCTCGACCGTGCAGCGGGCCACCGCGTGGCCGGCACGGGCCCGGGGCCCGTGTGACCCGGCGCGCGCCGTAGGTACGGCCGGAGTCCTCCCACGCTGCCGTGACCAGCGCAATCAGCTCCTCGTCACGCAGCCGGCGGGCCGGCTTCGGCCGCTGCTTGCGTGCGAAGTACGTCGACGGCGACAGCTCCAGCACCCGGCAGACGGGATCGACCCCGAAGCCGTCACGCAGGTGGTCGATCACCTGCCCGGCCTCGTCCGGGGACGGTCGATCTCCTGGGCAAAAAACACCGAGGCGGCTTTCAGGATCTCGTTCACCCGCCTCAACTCGGCGTTCTCCCCGCCGGAGTTCCTTCAGTTCGTCACGCTCCGCGCTGGTAAGCCGGTCGTCGCGCTCCCCGGCATCCGCCTCGGCCTGGCGGACCCAGCCGCGCAGGGCCTCCTTGTGAATGCCCAGGTCGCGGGCGACATGAGCAACCGGCCGACCCGTCGAGCGGACCTCACGGACGGCACGCTCACGGAGTTCATCCGGATATTTCCGTGGTGCTGGCATTGCAGGTGGTTCTCCTTACGCCCGGGTGGTAACCCAGGCATCAGAGACTCCACCAAACTCAGAGCAGCTCA
>NZ_JAVSCF010000552.1:0-950 GCF_031932565.1 Streptomyces sp. B1866 | reverse complement strand
AAGATCAGCCGTTAACTTGACACACCCGAACGGTGCGCGGCCGCGCTGAACCGCCGTTTTATTGGTCAATCATAGACGAAGCGGCATTAAAGCGGCCCATCGGCGGCAACAGGGTTATGCGGGTGCAGCTTGAGTACCTGCTCCAAGCGGCGGAAAACCCGCATATAACGGTACAGGTTCTTCCGTTCACCCAGAGGGCTCACCCCATGTTGGGCGGAAACCTGACCATCCTGGCCCTGAAGGAAGGCGGAATGGTCGGTGCGGTCGAGAGCCTCAAGACGGCCGAGCCTGTAGAATCGCCAAGGAAGATTGTCGAGCTGATCCAGTTATTCGAGATGGCGTGTTCGCAAGCTCTCTCCAAAACCGAATCACTCGACCTGATCCGTCACTACTTGAAATAATACGGAAATGGCGAGCAGTCGAATTCCTGACGCGTCCGCAATCAGCCCTTGGCGGAAGTCAAGTTACAGCGGCATCGACAACGGAAATTGCATCGAGGTAGCCGACGGCTTTCCCGGGATCGCCCCCGTGCGAGACAGCAAGGACCCGCATGGTCCGGCCGTATCCTTCCCGGCGGACGCGTGGGTTGCCTTCATTGCGACCGTGAAACGCGCGGACATGCTCGACGCCTGATCTCTGACGGTTCGTCAGCCAGCGGCGGTCCTCGCCCTGAAATCGGCGGGGGCCGCCTCGCCACCCGGCGTGCCGCTCTGACCGGTCAGTCCCCGCACCGCCCGTGCTGTCGGCGGTCCCGCGAGAGGCGTTCACGCGGGCGGCAGGGGCCGCCCGTACGGGGGGTCCTGCCGCTCGGGGACTCCCGCCGCCCGGCTGCCCCAGCCCCTACCCCAGGACGTTCCCCGCCTCACCACTGGTAGCCGGGAGTATGGCCGACGGCTTCGATGACGGGCTGGAACTGCTCATAGGTGTCCGTGAGCCGTGCGGAGCCCCAC
>NZ_JAVSCF010000551.1:0-956 GCF_031932565.1 Streptomyces sp. B1866 | reverse complement strand
CACCATCTTGATCACACCGGCCACCCCCGCGGCGGCCGATGTGTGTCCGATGTTCGACTTGACCGAGCCCAGCTTCAGCGGGCCGTTCAAGCGCTCGCGGCCGTACGTCGCCAGCAGTGCCCGGGCCTCGATCGGGTCGCCGAGCTGGGTGCCCGTGCCGTGGCCCTCCACCGCGTCGACCTCGGCGGCGCTCAGACCGGCGTTGGCCAGCGCCTGGCGGATCACCCGCTCCTGCGACGGACCGTTCGGCGCCGTCAGACCGTTGCTCGCACCGTCCTGGTTGATCGCACTGCCGCGCACCACCGCGAGCACGGTGTGGCCGTTGCGCCGCGCGTCCGACAGGCGCTCCACCACCAGCAGGCCCAGGCCGTCGGCGAACCCGGTCCCGTCGGCGGCGGCCGCGTACGCCTTGCACCGGCCGTCCGCCGCGAGACCCCGCTGCCGGCTGAACTCCAGGAACAGGAACGGGCCGGCGAGTACGGTCACGCCGCCGACCAGCGCCAGCGAGCACTCGCCCGACCGCAGGGCCCGCGCGGCCAGGTGCAGGGCGACCAGCGACGACGAGCACGCCGTGTCCACGGTGACGGCGGGCCCTTCCAGGCCCAGGCTGTAGGCGATGCGGCCGGACACCACGCTGCCCTGCGTGCCGGCCAGGCGGAATCCCTCCAGCTCCGGCGGCATCGTCCCGCCGTAGTCCGAGGTCACCGCGCCGGTGAACACGCCGGTGTCGCTGTTGCGCAGCGAGGTCGGGTCGATGCCGGCGCTCTCGAACGCCTCCCAGGCCGCTTCCAGCATCAGCCGCTGGGCCGGGTCGATCGACAGGGCCTCGCGGGGGCTGATGCCGAAGAAGTCCGCGTCGAAGTCGCCGACGCCCTCGATGAAGCCGCCCGCGCTGGTGGACACCGTGCCGGGCTGCTCGGGGTCGGAGCCGTACAGCCGCTCCAGGTCCCAGCCGC
>NZ_JAVSCF010000550.1:0-967 GCF_031932565.1 Streptomyces sp. B1866 | reverse complement strand
GGCCGGACCCGGCGCCGAGGCCGGACCGGGCCCGGAGGACCGGGCGGCGCACAGCGACACGGAGAGGGACAGGCAGACGTGAGCGAGCAGCAGACCGGCCGCGGGGCCAGGGCCGCGGCCGCCGGCCCCCCGCAGCCCCGCCCCGAGGTCGCGGGCCTGGACCTGCGGCCCGCCCTGGAGGCGGTGCTCATGGTCGTGGACGAGCCCGCGACCGAGGAGCACCTGGCGAAGGTCCTCGACCGGCCGCGCCGCGCGGTCGCGCGCGCCCTGCGCGAGCTGGCCGACGAGTACGCCGCGCAGGGCCGGGGCTTCGAGCTGCGTCGGGTCGCGGGCGGCTGGCGGTACTCCACCCGGCCCGAGTACGCGCCCGCCGTCGAGAGCTTCGTCCTGGACGGCCAGCAGGCCCGGCTCACCCAGGCCGCGCTGGAGACTCTGGCCGTGGTGGCGTACCGTCAACCGGTCAGCCGGTCCCGGGTCTCCGCCGTGCGCGGCGTCAACTGCGACGGCGTGATGCGCACCCTGCTCCAGCGCGGCCTGGTGGAGGAGGCGGGAACGGAACCCGAGACAGGTGCGATCCTGTACAGGACGACGAACTACTTCCTGGAGCGGATGGGCCTGCGCGGCCTGGACGAGCTCCCCGAGCTCGCGCCGTTCCTCCCCGAGGCGGACGCGGTCGAGGGGGAGTCCCGGGAGGGGGTGCCGTCGTTCGACCCGGACCTGGACGACCCAGATGCGGGCGACGTAGACGACGACGCGGGCCGCGCAGGCGGCGGCGGTCACTCTCAGACGGAAACGTGATGCGAAGCAGCGGCAGGAACAGCAGGGACGGCGGCAGCCCGCGCCAGCGAGGCACCAGCGGCCAGCGCGACCAGAGGCAGCGGCGCGACGGGCGGCCCCGCCCCGAGGAGCGCCGCTACGACGTCGGCGGCGGCAGGCCGGGCGGCGGCCAGGGCGGCGGCGCCGGGCG
>NZ_JAVSCF010000549.1:0-976 GCF_031932565.1 Streptomyces sp. B1866 | reverse complement strand
TCACGGAGATGTGGTGCGCGGCGGCGATGTCGCGCGGTGTCAGGTCCGCGTCGTGCAACCGCTGGAGGACGAAGGACTGGACGCGCAGCGCGAGGGTCCGCTGGCGGCTCTCGGGCGGCAGGGCGGCCTCGGCGTCGAGCACCTGGGCGAACAGCGCCGCCATCAGGTCGGCGAGCGCCAGGCCGATCCGCGGGCCGTCGCCCGGCCGGTACGGGCCGGGGTCGGCCGCCAGCCGGGCCAGCAGCCCCGCCAGCAGCGCGCCGACGCCCTCCCGCCCGGACAGCGGCCGCCCGACGACCCGGGCGACCCGGTCCTGCGGCAGCGGCAGCACCGCCCGGGGTACCTCCAGGCCCACGGAGGAGATCGGCCCCTGCTCGCCGGTGCGGATCTCCCAGGGCCGCCCGGAGTCGTTGGTGTGCAGGTCGTACGAGGACAGCGACGCCTCCTCGGTGCCCCGGGTCAGGCCCGCGGTGCCGCGCAGCAGCAGCGACACGTGGAACACCTCCGGGTCCGACTGCCGGATCAGCTTCCCGGTCCGCTGGAAGGTCATCGGCTGGAAGGTCGTCGGCCACACCGTGACCGGTCCCAGCTCCAGGTGGCGCAGGTGCGCGCGGAAGTCCGCGGCGTGCGCGCTGCGGATCTCCATGGGGGCGTGCGCCCGGCTCAGGCACTCGCGCCAGCCCTCGAACCGGTCCTGGACCGGCAGGTCCTCACTGCGGAACACCGTCTCGAACACCACGTCCCCCTCTGGTTCTCCCGCGCACCGGTTCCCGTGCGCGGCCTCACGCCCGCTCGCTCCCGCCGTACGTCTCCCGCCGCACGCGCGCCCGGAGCACCTGGTGCCGGTAGTCCCGGGGGGAGACACCGTATGCGGTGCGGAAGGCGCGGCTGAAGTCGGAAGGGTGCGTGAAGCCGCATCGGGTGGCGACGCCGTGGATGGGCAGGGCGTGCAGGGCCGGGTCGGCGAGGTCGCGGC
>NZ_JAVSCF010000548.1:0-986 GCF_031932565.1 Streptomyces sp. B1866 | reverse complement strand
GAGGTTTTCTCAACGAAGATCACTTCCAGTGTCCGTTGAGTACGAGGGCGGCGCGGGCGATGTCGCCGATCCTGCTCGGGCTGAGGGTGACACGCTGCAGAGCGCGCCAGCGTTGTTTGAGTTCGGCTGCGGTGCGTTCGCCCAGTGCGCGGGCGTATCTGATCAGGGCGTTCGTCATTCGGGTGTCGGCGTGCAGGGCCTGCTCGGACTGGCCCTTGGGGCGGCGGACCGGGACACGGATCCCGATGCCCGCGCCGATGTAGCCCTTGTCCGCCAGGGTAGGCAGACCCTTGGCGGCTGCCTTGTACAGCGCGGGCAGCGCGTGCCGCCGGGCGGCGGTGATGTCGGGGGTGGAGCCGGGTTCGACGTCGGAGACCCACAGCGGGGTGCCGTCGGGGGCGGACAGGAACTGCACGTTCCCGCCGAACGCCTTGTGCTTCTTGCTGAACCACAGGTCGTTGCCGTTGTCCCGGATACCGGTGAGGCGGTCGGACTCGATGAGCGTGCCGTCGAGGATTACGTGCGTCATTCCCTCTTCCCGGCAGCGTGTCAGGACCTTGTGCAAATCGGGGGCCTGGCCGGCGAGGACGTCTATGCCTTCGTGCAGGTAGCGGTAGCCGGTGGCCTGGGACACCCCGGCGTCGCGGGCCAGGCAGTGCACACAGCCCCTGTCGCGGAACCAGCGCAGCACCAGCACGGCCTGGCGGAACGGCCCCAGTGCGCGGGAGCGCCGAGGCGTCCCGAGCCGTCGCCGCAGGGCGGCGAGCTGGCGGGCGAGGAACTCGACGACGTGGCGCGGGACGTCGAGCGTGGCAGCATAGGTCACCAACGCGAAGCCTCTGGTTGTTGCGGACAGCGTCTTGTGGTGAGAGCCGTCCTACCAGGGGCTTCGCGTCTGCCTGCGGCCGGGCACCCGATGTCCGCCTCATCCAGAAGCCGGAAGTTCACACCGCTTCGCGAAGATCATTCTCGTTGAGAAAACCTCA
>NZ_JAVSCF010000547.1:0-986 GCF_031932565.1 Streptomyces sp. B1866 | reverse complement strand
CGCCCCCGGCGCCGGAACCGCCCGCCCCGTCGGAACCGGCCCTGCCGTCGGATCCGCCCGCTCCGATGGAGCCCCCGGCGCCACCGGATCCGCCCGCGCCACCGGGGCCCGCCGCGCCGTCCGGAACGCGGGCCGCGACGCCGCCCGGCGCGGCGGAGCCCGCCCCGGCGCCCGGGCCGGGCAGGGCGGTCGACACCGCCGCGGCGCCGAGCCCGCCAACGCCGTACGGACCGCCTGAGGCGCGGAAATCCGGGGAGTGCACCGAGCCTGCGGAAGCTGCCGCGCGGCCGGGGCCCGCCACGCGCGAGCGGCCGGGACCCCGGAGGCCGCCCGGCACACCCGCGGACCCGGCGCCGTCCGACGCCGCCGACGCGGTCGACGCCCCGACCCGTCCCAGGCCGTACGGGTCGCCCGCGGGCCCGGCGCCGGACGGGCCGTACGGGACGCGGCCCGCGCCCACGCCCGGACCGGTGAACGCGGTCGCCCCGAGCCCGCCGGCGCCGTACGGCGCGCCGGGCCCAGGGAGACATCCCGAACCCGCAGCGACACCCGCCGCGCGGCCGGGGCCCGCCACGCGCGAGCGGCCGGGACCCCGGAGGCCGCCCGGCACACCCGCGGACCCGGCGCCGTCCGACGCCGCCGACGCGGTCGACGCCCCGACCCGTCCCAGGCCGTACGGGTCGCCCGCGGGCCCGGCGCCGGACGGGCCGTACGGGACGCGGCCCGCGCCCACGCCCGGACCGGTGAACGCGGTCGCCCCGAGCCCGCCGGCGCCGTACGGCGCGCCGGGCCCAGGGAGACATCCCGAACCCGCAGCGACACCCGCCGCGCGGCCGGGGCCCGCCACGCGCGAGCGGCCGGGACCGCCCGGCACGCCCGCGGGCCCGGCGCCGGAGGAGGCGTACGGGCCGCCTGCCGTACCGGAGCCGGGCGGGCGCCCGGAGCTCGGCGTACGGCCTGACGACGCGCCGCCCGAGGCGTACGGG
>NZ_JAVSCF010000546.1:0-989 GCF_031932565.1 Streptomyces sp. B1866 | reverse complement strand
CGCGTTCGCCGCGGGCGGCGGTCCTGGCGGGGCCGCGCCGGGCGAGCGGGGGCCCGTGGAAGCCCTGCCGGGCGCGGGGCGGCCCGGCGGCGCCCCGGCCGAGCCCTGGGACGGCCGTCCCGCGCGGGACGGCGCCGCCTCCGACGCCCTGCCGCGCGACGACGCGCGGGACGGCCTGGGGGAGTCCTGGGACGGCCGAGAGCCGAGCACCCGCCCCGCGCGCGACGGCTATCCGGCGCACTCCGACTCCTACGCGCGCCCCGACGCGCCCGTACGCCCCGGCGTACCGGCGCGCGACGGCGGTACCGGCGCGGAGCCCTCGTCCGACGCGTCCTCGCACGCCCCCGCCGCGCCCCAGAGCGCCGGTTGGGACGCCGGCTGGGACCAGGAGGCCGGGCCGACGGCCGCGCGGCGCGGGCCCGCCACGGCGCTGGCGGCCGAGCGGGCCCGCCAGGCGCGCGTCCTCGTCATCGGCGCCGTCACCGAGCGGTGGGCGCCGGAGCAGGCCAGCCCGGTGCACTCCAACTGGCACCTCGCGCCGCCCGTCGGCCCGGCCGCCGACCTGTGGGCGGTCGGCGTGCTGCTGTTCCGGGCCGTGCAGGGCCACGCGCCCTACCCGGAGGAGAGCGCCGCCGAGCTGGTGCAGCTCGTGTGCTCCGAGGACCCCGCCTACGCCGAGGAGTGCGGCCCGCTGCGCCCCGTGGTCGAGTCGCTGCTGCGCAAGGACCCCGCCGACCGGCCCGGCTTCGAGGAGCTGCGCGGCTGGCTGCGCTCGCTGATCCGCTCGGCGCCCGAGCCGGACCTGGGCAGCCGGACGATCAACGTGCCCTCGGACGGCGCGCAGGGCGGCCCCGCCGACCCCCGGAAGCTGCCGATCGTGCGCCGCCGCGGCTGGCTGGAGCGCTGGCGGCGGGCCCAGGAGCCCGGCGCCGGGCGCGGCCGCCACAAGCGCGGCCGGGCCCAGCGGCGGCCCGCCGCCCCGCCCGTAG
>NZ_JAVSCF010000545.1:0-992 GCF_031932565.1 Streptomyces sp. B1866 | reverse complement strand
CGGGAGGCGGTGCGTTTCCTGGACGGGGTCCGCGCGCTGGAGGAGCAGGGCGTCACCACGTTCCTGGAAATCGGCCCGGACGCCGTCCTCACCTCCATGACCCGCGACTGCGCCACCGCCGACGGAATCGCCGCCGTCGCCGGACTCCGTAAAAACCGGTCCGAGACCGCCACCGTCCTGGCCGCCCTCGCCGAACTGCACGTCCGGGGCCTTCCGGTGGCCTGGGAGCGGGTCCTGGCCGACCTGGCCGGAAACGACCAGGCCGGACAGCGCGTACGGCTGCCCGGGTACGCCTTCCAGCGCAGGCGCTTCTGGCTGCGCACCGGTCCCGCCGGGTCCAACGCGGCGGCCCCCACGGCGTCCGCCGCCGCCCCCACCGACGACCGCCCCGAGCCGGCCGCCGAACCGGTGACCCGGCCCCGTACGGCGCTTTCGGACGGATCCGGCGCGGATCCGGACCGTTCGCGGGCCGACTCCGAGGCGGAGTTCCGCCGCCTGGTCCGGGCCCAGATCGCCCTCGTCCTCGAACACGACGCCCCCGAAACGCTCGACACCACGCGGACCTTCAAGGACCTCGGGTTCGACTCCCTCATGGGCGTGGAACTGCGCGACCGCCTCGCCGAGGCCACCGGCCTCGACCTGCCGACCACGCTCGTCTTCGACCACCCGACCGGCGACGCCGTGACCGGACTCCTCATCGGACTGGCACTCGGCACGCCCACCGAGGAGGACCTGACCCCGGCGGCGGCCGCCGACGAGGAGCCGATCGCGATCGTGGGCATCGGGTGCCGTTTCCCCGGTGGCGTGGCGTCGCCGGAGGATCTGTGGAATCTGGTGGCGTCCGGCGGGGACGCGATCTCGGAGTTCCCGGTGAACCGGGGCTGGGACCTTGAGCGGCTGTTCGACACCGACCCCGACCAGACGGGCACGTCGTACACCCGGCAGGGCGGATTCCTGTACGACGCGGGCGAGTTCGACGCGGAGTTCTTCGG
>NZ_JAVSCF010000544.1:0-997 GCF_031932565.1 Streptomyces sp. B1866 | reverse complement strand
CATCCCCACCCACTGCGCCCCCTGACCAGGGAACACGAACACCGGCTTGCCACCGGTCGCACTCCCCTGAAGGACGTGCGCCGCGGGCTCCGACGCGGCCAGCGCGCCGAGACCCGCCAGCAGTTCCTCACGACCGGAGGCCACCACCACCGCGCGGCGCTCCAACTGCGCCCGCGTGGCGACCGACGAGAAGCCGAGGTCGAGCGGCGTCACCTCGGGCCGGGCGGCCAGGTAGGCCCGCAGGCGGCCCGCCTGCGCCCGCAGCGCGGCCTCGCCGCGCGCGGACACCAGCACCGGCACCACCGGCAGCGGCCGGGGCTCGCCCTCGGCCCGCGCCTGGTCCTCGGCCGGGGCCTCCTCCAGGATCACGTGGGCGTTCGTGCCGCTCACGCCGAAGGACGACACGCCCGCGCGGCGCGGCCGGCCCGGAGCGGTCCACTCCTGGGCCTCGGTCAGCAGCTCGATCTCGCCCGCGTCCCAGTCCACGTGCGGCGACGGCTCGTCCACGTGCAGGGTCGCGGGCAGCAGCCGGTGCCGCAGGGCCTGCACCATCTTGATCACACCGGCCACGCCGGCGGCCGCCGACGTGTGCCCGATGTTGGACTTGATCGACCCGAGCTTCAGCGGGCCGTCGGTCCGCTCGCGGCCGTACGTCGCCAGCAGCGCGTGCGCCTCGATCGGGTCGCCCAGCTTGGTACCCGTACCGTGGCCCTCCACCGCGTCCACGTCAGCGGGATTCAGCCCCGCGTTGGCCAGCGCCTGGCGGATCACCCGCTCCTGCGACGGACCGTTCGGCGCCGTCAGACCGTTGCTCGCACCGTCCTGGTTGATCGCACTGCCGCGCACGACGGCGAGCACCTGGTGGCCGTTGCGCCGCGCGTCCGAAAGGCGCTCCACCACCAGCAGGCCCGCGCCGTCGCCGAACCCGGTGCCGTCCGCGGAGGCCGCGTACGACCTGCACCGGCCGTCGGGGGACAGCGCCCGCTGCCGGCTGAAC
>NZ_JAVSCF010000543.1:280-1005 GCF_031932565.1 Streptomyces sp. B1866 | reverse complement strand
GACGCCGCCGACCTCGCCGGGCCGGCCGCCGGGGGCCTGCCCGGCGCCCTCGCCGGCGCCCTGTACGCCGCGGGTGTCGAGGTGCACCGGCCGGAGCTGGGGCCGCTGGTGGCGACCGTGCCGGCGGACGAGGCGGAGCGGGCCGCGGCGCGGGCCGCGGTCGCGCGCACCGACGACGAGCGGGTGCGGCTGCGCGCCGCGGTGAAGGCCCGGGACGGGTTCTTCACGACCTTCTGCGTCAGCCCCTACTCGCGCTACCTCGCCCGCTGGTGCGCCCGCCGGGGCCTCAAGCCCAACCAGGTCACCGTCGCCTCGCTGCTGACCGCCTGGGCCGCGGCCGGCTGCGCGGCCACCGGCGGCAGGCCCGGCTTCGCCGCGGCCGGGGCGCTGCTGCTCGTCTCCTTCGTGCTCGACTGCACCGACGGCCAGCTCGCCCGCTACACGCTGCGCTTCTCGGCCTTCGGCGGCTGGCTGGACGCGATCTGCGACCGGGCCAAGGAGTACGCCTACTACGCCGGGCTGGCGGTGGGCGCGGCACGCCACGGCGGCGGGGACGACGTGTGGGCGCTCGCGCTGGCCGCCATGGCCCTCCAGACCTTCCGGCACATGGTGGACTTCTCCTTCGCCGCGCGCCCGGCCGCCGTACGGGGCGGCGACCCGGCCGCCGCCCGGGCCGGCGACGTGCCGCCCGCGCGCGGCCCCGGCCCCCTCGCCGAGCCGCCGGC
>NZ_JAVSCF010000543.1:0-200 GCF_031932565.1 Streptomyces sp. B1866 | reverse complement strand
GCCCCCTCGCCGAGCCGCCGGCCCGCGTCGGCCGGCTGGTCTGGGCGCGCCGGATGGCCGCGCTGCCGATCGGCGAGCGCTGGGCCCTGATCGCCGTGCTGACCGCGTTCACCACGCCCCGCACCACCCTCACCTGCCTGCTCGCCGCCTCGGCGCTCGCCGCCTGCTACACCACCGCCGGCCGGGTGCTGCGCTCGGTC
>NZ_JAVSCF010000542.1:0-1014 GCF_031932565.1 Streptomyces sp. B1866 | reverse complement strand
GAGCGTCTTCGAGAGCCTGGAGTCGGAGGTGCGCAGCTACTGCCGCGGCTGGCCCGCCGTCTTCGACCACGCGCAGGGCAGCCGGCTGTACACCGAGGACGGCCGCGCCTACCTGGACTTCTTCGCCGGCGCCGGCGCCCTGAACTACGGCCACAACAACCCGGCCCTCAAACGCGCCCTGCTCGACTACCTCGCACGCGACGGCGTCACCCACAGCCTCGACATGGCCACCACCGCCAAACGGGCCTTCCTGGAAACCTTCCAGACCACCGTGCTACGCCCCCGCGACCTGCCCTACAAGGTCATGTTCCCCGGCCCCACCGGCACCAACGCCGTCGAAGCCGCCCTCAAACTCGCCCGCAAGGCCAAGGGCCGCGAGGCGGTGGTGTCCTTCACCAACGCCTTCCACGGCATGTCGCTCGGCTCCCTCGCCGTCACCGGCAACGCCTTCAAGCGGGCGGGCGCCGGCATCCCGCTGGTGCACAGCACCCCGATGCCGTTCGACCACTACCTCGACGGCCAGGTCCCGGACTTCCTGTGGTTCGAGCGCCTGCTGGCCGACCGCGGCTCCGGTCTCGACCAGCCCGCCGCCGTCATCGTGGAGACCGTGCAGGGCGAGGGCGGCATCAACGTCGCCCGCCCCGAGTGGCTGCGCGCCCTGGCCGACCTGTGCCACCGCCACGACATGCTGCTGATCGTCGACGACATCCAGATGGGCTGCGGCCGCACCGGCCCCTTCTTCTCCTTCGAGGAAGCCGGCATCGTCCCCGACATCGTCACCCTCTCCAAATCCATCAGCGGCTACGGCCTGCCCATGGCCCTCACCCTCTTCCGCCCCGAACTCGACCTCTGGGAACCCGGCGAACACAACGGCACCTTCCGCGGCCACAACCCCGCCTTCATCACCGCCACCGCCGCCCTCGACACCTACTGGACCGACGACCAGCAGGAAAAACACACCCTCACCCGCGGCGAACAGGTCGAGGAAACCCTGCGCGCCCTCACCGCACAGCC
>NZ_JAVSCF010000541.1:0-1018 GCF_031932565.1 Streptomyces sp. B1866 | reverse complement strand
ACCGGCGCGGGCACCGGCCGGGCGCCGGACACCGCCCCGGCCGCCGCGCCCCGGACGGTGCCCGCGCCCGCGGCCCCCGGGGCGGCGGCTGTGCGGGACACCGGCGGCGTGCCGCTGCTGGAGGTCCACGGGCTGCGCAGGACCTTCCCCGGGCGCGGCCGCGGGCGGCCGGTCACCGCGCTGGACGGCGTGGACCTGACCCTGGCGGCCGGGGAGACGCTGGGGGCCGTCGGCGAGTCCGGGTGCGGCAAGTCGACGCTGGCGCGCACGCTGGTGCGCGTCCACCCGGCCACCGGCGGCACCGTGCGGCTGCGCGGCGAGGACGTCACCGCCGCGTCCGGCGCCGCGCTGCGCCGGCTGCGGCGCGAGGTGCAGATGGTCTTCCAGGACCCGTACGCCTCGCTCAACCCGCGCATGACGGCCGGCCAGATCATCGCCGAGCCGCTGATCGCCTACGGCCTGGGCGACCGGGCCGAGCGGGCGGAGCGGGTCGCCGCCCTGCTGGAGCAGGTCGGGCTCGACGCGGCGGCCGCGGACCGGTATCCGCGCTCCTTCTCCGGCGGTCAGCGCCAGCGGATCGGCATCGCGCGGGCGCTCGCGCCCGCGCCGTCGGTGCTGNGGATCGGCATCGCGCGGGCGCTCGCGCCCGCGCCGTCGGTGCTGATCTGCGACGAGCCGGTGTCCGCGCTGGACGTGCCGGTGCAGGCGCAGGTGGTGGAGCTGCTGACCGGCCTGCAGCGGCGGTACGGCCTCGCGCTGGTGTTCATCGCGCACGACCTGGCCGTGGTCCGCCAGGTCAGCCACCGTATCGCGGTGATGTACGCGGGCCGGATCGTGGAGAGCGGGCCCGCGGACGAGGTGTGCGAGCGGCCCGCGCACCCGTACACGCGCGCCCTGCTCGCCGCGGCGCCGGTGCCGGACCCGGTGGTGGAGGCGCGGCGGGCGCGGGTGCCGCTCGGCGACGCGCCGCCCACGCCGCCCGGGCCCGGCGGCTGCCCGTTCCACGCCCGCTGCCCGG
>NZ_JAVSCF010000540.1:0-1040 GCF_031932565.1 Streptomyces sp. B1866 | reverse complement strand
GCGCGTTCCTGCGGGGAGGCGCCGGTACGGGGCTGGGGTGCGGGGGTGGCAGCCGCCGGGCGCGGGTCCTGGTGGCCCGCGCGCGGGGGCGCGGTCGGCGGGGGCGGGGGACGCCGGGGCCTGTTCCGCCGGGTCCGGCCGGGCGTCGAGGGACGCCAGCGCGGCGGCGGTCTCCTGGCGCGCCCGCGCGTCGAGGAGGTGGGCGGTGCCGCGCACGCGGTGGCCGGTCTCCACCGCCGCCAGGCGCAGCAGGTCGGGCAGCAGGTCGGTACAGCGGTCGGCGACCCAGCGGGTGCCGCGGGTCGCCATCCACAGGGCGCCGGCCGCGCGGGAGGGCGGCGGGCCGTCGGGCACCGGGGAGGGCGGCGCGCCCGTCGCGAGCCCGCGCGCGGCGAGGGCCGCATGGAACTCCCTGGCCAGCAGCCGGTGGCCCAGCTCGCTGGGGTGCAACCGGTCCACGCTCCACACCGCCCGGTCGGCGATCCAGGCGTTCTCCGCGAGGTGGACGTGCACGGCCCCGTGCCGCCGGGAGAGGGCGTGCACCACCGTGTTCAGGGCCCGCATGCGGCGGGCCAGGGGACGGGCGAGCGGGCCGGGCAGCCGGAGCATGCGCCCCGGGTCGGGCAGGCAGGCGGTGAGGACCGCGGCCCCGTCGGCGCGCAGCGCGCCGATCGTCGTGTCCAGCGCCTCGGCGGCCCGGTGGATGTCGAAGGAGGCGCGCAGGGTGTCGTTGCCGCCGACGACGACGGAGGCGATGTGCGGCCGGGCGCGGCGGGCGGCGGCCAGCTGCTCGTCGGCGACGTCGGCGGTGAGCGCGCCGCTGCGGGCCAGGTTGACCAGTTCCGCGGTCGGCGGGTGGGCGGCCAGCGCGTCGGCCAGCAGCGCGGCCCAGCCGCGCCACCCGCCGCCCGGCACCGGGTCGCCGAGCCCTTCGGTCAGCGAGTCGCCGAGCGCGGCGAACCGCATCGCGCGCGGGGCGGGCGCGTCGGGCGACGCCCGGTCAGCGCCGGGCGTCCCGGCGCTCTGGCCGGGGTCCGGTT
>NZ_JAVSCF010000539.1:0-1044 GCF_031932565.1 Streptomyces sp. B1866 | reverse complement strand
CGCCGCTGCGCGCGGGGGCGCCGCCCGGGCCGGTGCCCGTCGCGGTCCGGCCGCGGCCGGCCCTGACCGTCGCCGGGGACGGCTCGTACGGGGCGCGGCTGGCTCCCAGCGCCTCGACGGGCGGCTGGTTCCCGGAGCGCTGGACGCTGGGCGGGCCCGAGCCGTACGCGGTGCCGCTGCCCGGCGTGCGGCCCGAGGGCCCGGACTGCGAGGTGCTGCCGCTGGCCGACGGCCAGGTGCTCATCCGCCGCCGCGTGCCCGGCCGACACCTGCTGGCGCTGATGTACCCGGCGGGCTCCGGCACCGGCGAGCGCCCCCTCGGCGCGGTCGACGGCTCCGCCGTGTCCCTGCTGCCGCCCGCCCCCGGAGGCGGCTGCGCGTACGCGCTGGCGCACGGCGAGCGGTCGACCGCCCTGTGGCGGATCGACCCCGTGGGCGGCGCGCCCGAGCGGGTCGCCGACGTGCCCGGCCGCTGCTCCGGCGGCGGCTGGCTGGACCGTACAGGCCGGCTGCTGGCCCTGGACCGGGAGCTGGACGGGCGCACCAAGACCGTCGCGGTCGACCTGGCCCGCGGCGGGGAGACCAGCCCGCTGCTCCAGATCACCGACGACAGCGACGACCGGCTGCTGCTGGCCGCGCCGGACAGCGGCCTGCTGCTGGTGCGCTCCGACGCGCCCGGCCAGGAGCGCCTGGGCTGGGGTGTGCTGGGCTCCACGCGGCCGGTGCGGTTCCCCGAGTGCCTGCGGCTGCCGGGCGTGCGGGCGACGCCGATCGCGGTGCAGCCCGGGCAGGTGCTCACGCCGGAGGCGTGCGCGGTCGCCTTCCGGCTCGACGTGCCCGGCCGCGCGCCGTGGGTGGGCGTGTGGCGGCCCGCGGAGCGGATGCTGCGGCACTTCCCCGCGCCGCTCGGCTGGCTGGCCGGCGCGGGCCTGTGGACGCCGGACGGCGAGCTGCGGCTGCCGTACGCGAGCCGGCAGGTGCCGTGCGGCCTCGCGCGGCTGCGGCCGCCCGAGCCGTCCGGGCCGCGCCCGGACGGCTCGGGCG
>NZ_JAVSCF010000538.1:0-1081 GCF_031932565.1 Streptomyces sp. B1866 | reverse complement strand
GCCGGGTCGCGCCGCGCGCGCGGCGGGCGGGTGCGGCGGCGTCCGTACGGCCGGCGTTCACCGGGGACCGCCGCCCCGCGCGTGCCGCGGGCCTCGGCCCCGGGGGCTTCGGGAAGAGCCTCGCGAGCCGCCGCCCGGGCGCTCGCCGCGCCCGCCGCCCACCAGCCGCAGGAAGCCGAACGACAGCGCGCAGGCCACCAGGGCGAGCAGCACCGACTCCGCCGCCGCGATGTGCACGTTGTTGCTGGTGAACGCCTGGTTGTAGGCGTGCAGGTTGGGCGTGTAGCCGGAGTCGACGGCGGGCGCGAACGGGCGCAGCACCATCGGCTCGGCGAACAGCTGGAGCGTGCCGATGATGCTGAAGACGGTGGCCAGCACCAGCGCGGGCCTGATCAGCGGCAGTTTGATCCGCCACGCGACCTGCCAGGCGCTCGCCCCGTCGATCCGCGCAGCCTCGTACAGCTCCTCGGGCACGGCCTTGAGCTGGGCGATGAGGACCAGCATGTTGTAGCCGGTGAACTGCCAGGTGACGATGTTCGCCAGCGACCACAGGACGGTGCCGCGGGAGAGGAAGTCGACGTTCCAGCCCGCCGAGTGCGCGATCTCCACCAGCGGGCTGATGCCGGGCACGTACAGGAATCCCCACAGGATCGAGGCGATCACGCCGGGCACGCCGTACGGCAGGAAGAAGGCGGTGCGGAAGAAGCCGACCCAGCGCGCGGACGCCGCCTCCAGCAGCAGCGCCAGGCCGGCCGCGAGCACGATCATGAGCGGGATCTGGACGGCGCCGAAGAGCAGCACCCGCCAGAAGCCGTCCAGGAAGCGGTCGTCGTCCAGGGCGTGCCGGTAGTTGGCCAGGCCCGCCCACACGTCGTTGATCTCGCCGCCGATGCCGAGCCGCCCGGTGCGCTCGGTGCGCAGCAGGCTCTGGTAGACGGCGTAGCCGACGGGCGCGAGGAAGCACAGCCCGAACAGGCCCAGGAAGGGCAGCAGGAACCCGGCGGCCACCCGGGCGCCCGGCGTCCCGGCGCCGCCGCGCGCCCCGCGCGGGCGGCCGGTTCCGGGCGGCGCCCCGCGCGGG
>NZ_JAVSCF010000537.1:0-1092 GCF_031932565.1 Streptomyces sp. B1866 | reverse complement strand
CGGCACCGGGCGGGGCCGCGGGCGGACGGGCGGTGGTCCGGGGCCCGGGCGGGGCCGGGGCGGGCCGGAGGCCGGGCGGGGCCGGGGCGACGGGCCGGCTCCCCCGGGCCGGGGCCGGGTCGTCGTCCGGCGGGCTCAGCGGGCCTTCAGGCCCGAGAAGGTCAGGGCCAGCAGGCGCTCGGCCAGGTCCGGGTCGTCCGGGGCCTGCTCCCCGGCCATCGCGATCGCGTTCGTCAGCCGCATCAGGTCGCCTATGTCGACGCTGGGCCGCACGGAACCGGTCTCCTGGGCGCGGGCCAGCAGCTTGCCGCCCGCCTCCTCCATCGGCTGGCCGCAGTTCCGGGACAGGGTCGAACTCTGGTCGGCGGACGCGGCCATGAGGGCCTGGGCCAGTCCCCGGTAGGTGCTCGCGTGGTCGATGATCGCCCGCAGCCAGTCGATGAGCGCGTGGCAGGGCTCGGGGGCCTCGGCCAGCTCGCGCGAGTAGGCCAGCAGGGCGCTGACCTGCTCCTGGAAGACGGCGCCCATGAGAGCCGTACGGTTCGGGAAGTGGCGGTAGAGCGTGCCGATGCCGACGCCCGCGCGGCGGGCGATGTCCTCCAGCGACGCGTCCGTGCCGTGCTGGGTGAACGCGGTGCGGGCCTGGGCGAGCAGCCGCTCGTAGTTGCGCCGCGCGTCGGCACGCATGGGCCGGTGCGGAGGCTGCGCCCTGGCCGCCGTGTCGGTCGCCATCGCGGTCCTTTCTGCGGGGTCTGCGCTGTCACTGCCCGTGGGTCAAGAATGCCACCCGAGAGCGACGCCGGGGTGAACGACCGCGGCGTGCGGTTGACGTGAAAGTGCCGCGGGCCCCGTCGGTCTGCGACGGGGCCCGCGGCATGCGTCCCGGGGTGTTTCCGGCTGGGCCGGTATCAGGCCGGTGTCAGTGTGGGTCAGTCTTTGATGTCGCAGATGACGGCTCCGGCGGAGACGGACGCGCCGACCTCGGCGGTCAGTCCCTTGACCGTGCCCGCCCGGTGCGCGTTCAACGGCTGCTCCATCTTCATCGCCTCCAGCACCACCACCAGGTCACCCTCGGCCACCTGATCCCCCTCG
>NZ_JAVSCF010000536.1:0-1108 GCF_031932565.1 Streptomyces sp. B1866 | reverse complement strand
GCTCCGGGCGCGCACGGCGGGCCGTACGGACCGGCTGGGCCGGGCGCCGCCGCTCCGGCCGCCGGGCCGTCCGGGGCGCCGGGGGCCGGGCCGGGGTCCGGGGAGGGGCCGTACGGGCTCTCCTCCGCGGCGTACGGCGGCGGGGGCGCCGGGGCCTACGACGCTGCCTACGGCGGCGGGGCGGACAGCGGGACGTACGGCGGCGGGACGTACGGCGGGGCTTATGGCGGCGGGGCGTACCCGTCGCAGGGGGCGCCGCCGCATGTCCAGCAGCCGCCTCCGGCGCCGGGTCACGCGCCCGGGCCGCCGCCCGCCGACGGCTCCGCGCACCTCCTGCCGAGGGCCGCCGAGGAGACCCAGGTCCTGCCGCCGCTGTCCGCCGAACCGCTGCCGCCCGCCGCGCCGTACGGCCAGGGTCCCTGGCCGGGGCAGGGGACGGACCCGTACGGCGCCGCACGCGCGGGCGGGCTCTCCGGCCCGGATGACGCCGCCACGCAGTTCCTGCCGCCCGTGCGGGACGCGGCGCCGGGCCCGGGCCGGCGGGGCCGGGGTGCCGCCCAGGGGGCCGTCGGCGGCCCTCAGGGGGCCGGTGCGGCGCCGCTGCCGCCCGAGGCCCCGCCGTACACGTCGCACCCGCCGTACGCGCCCGAGGCCCCGCCGTACGCCGCCGAGCCCGGCCACCGCCCGCAGGACCGCGGCCCGGAGG
Organism: Streptomyces sp. B1866; assembly: GCF_031932565.1. Classification (NCBI taxonomy): domain Bacteria; kingdom Bacillati; phylum Actinomycetota; class Actinomycetes; order Kitasatosporales; family Streptomycetaceae; genus Streptomyces; species Streptomyces sp. B1866. Next base: position 402 of record NZ_JAVSCF010000536.1, on the reverse strand, counting down.
CCACCGCACTGCTGCGGCCGGTCCGCGCGGACCGCGGCCCGTCCGGTGCCGCCGACGAGACGCAGGTCCTGGGCCCGGTGGCGCCCGGGGCCGGGCCGCCGCCCTCGGGGGCGCCGTTCCCGATCCGGCCCGGGCGGCCGGAGGACGGGCGGCAGCCGCCCGCCGAGTTCGACGCGCTGTTCCGCGCGGAAGAGCCGGACCAGGGCATACCCGCCGGTCAGGCGATACGCCCCGGGACTCCCGCGCCGCCGGCCGCGGACGCCACCCAGCCGCTGCCCCGCTTCTTCGAGGAGCGCGGGATGGGCGGCGGGCACGACCAGGGCCGGCACGCCGCGCCCGGGTTCGCCGGGTACGACGAGCCGGGCCACGGCGCGCCCGGCCACGCCGCGCCCGGCCACGGCG
>NZ_JAVSCF010000535.1:0-1109 GCF_031932565.1 Streptomyces sp. B1866 | reverse complement strand
GCCGGCGAGCCGGGGGCCGCCGCCCCGGGGCCCGGGACGCGGTCCGCCCCGGGCCCCGGGTCAGGACGCGGCCACCGGGCCCGCGGGGGCGACCGGGGCGGCCGGGCCGCCGGACGGCAGGCGGTGCACGTCGTCGCGGGCCGTGCCGGTGACGCCCGACAGGAAGCCCTGGGCGCGCGGCGAGGCCCCGCTGGTGAGCCAGGCGGGGTCCACGTCGCACACGGCGACCCGCACGCCCGTGCCCGCGAGCGCGAGCGGCAGGGTGTGCACCACGGTCGACGGGAAGCTGAGGATCGTACGCCCGATGGGGCCGCGCCGGGCTATCAGCTCCAGCGGCAGGTCCGGCCGGACGATCTCCAGGCCCACCTCGGCGGCGATCCGGCGCAGCTTGTCCGTGCTCTCGCGGCGGTGGGCGAAGTAGCGGGTGGCGCCGTGCGCGCGGGACAGGGACTGCACGGCGGCCAGGTAGTGGTCCAGGTCCACCACGCCGGTCTCGACCAGCGAGGTGCCGACCAGGTCGGTGCCGCCGGTCAGGGCGGGCGGGCCGAAGCGGGCCCGGGTCCAGGCGAAGTCGTTGGCGGTGACGGTGACGCCGGGCGGCGGCTCGACCGGCATGGAGCTGAACACCTCCACGCGGCGGGCCGCGCTGGGGGTGAGCATGCGGCGCGCGTTCGCGGACACCGGTGCGAACACCAGGTCGCGCGCCCCGCGGCCGGTGCCGCGCCGGTGCCAGCGCTCCAGGCGCTCGCCCCGCGCGAGCTGGGAGATGAACTCCATGGTGGCCGTGCCGTCGTCCACGACCACGAGGTCACGGGCGCGGGTGAGGGTCAGCAGCAGCTGCACGTACCGGGAGAAGGGGTCGCCGATGACGATCCGCCCGGCCCGGCGCAGCGCGGCGCGCAGCCCGCCGACCGTGCGCAGCGGCGCGCCCGCCCCGCCGCGCGCCTCCTCCCACCGCACGGTGACGCCCTCGCCGCGCGCCAGCTCGGCCATGCCGCGCAGCTGGTCGCAGGTCGTCGGGTCCTGCGGCGGCAGCACGACGACGGTGAGCCGGGCGGCGGCGAGGCCGCCGGGCGGCGCGGCGCCGGGCGCGGCCTGCCCGGTCGGGC
>NZ_JAVSCF010000534.1:0-1116 GCF_031932565.1 Streptomyces sp. B1866 | reverse complement strand
CGTCCCGCGCGGCCGGCCCCCGCGAGGCCGCCACCGGCCGGGCCGGTACCCGCCAGGTCGTCGGCCGCCCACTCGCCGGCGGCGGGGTAGTCCGCCGCCGGATCGCCGACGCCCGAGTAGTCCGTCGCCGGGTAGTCCGCCGCCGGACCGGCCGTCCCCGGGCCCGGCGCGTCCAGGCCGTCCGGGCCCGGCCCCGCCGTGCCCGGCCGCGGCCCGGGCACGCCGACGGCCAGGCACAGCGTGGGCACCATCGCGTGGGCGAACAGCCGCTCGTACAGGCCCTGGTGGCCGATCAGGTCGGCGGCGTGGTCGATGACCAGGAACCGCCGTCCGCCGCCCGCGTCCGGCTCGTCCGCGGCCCGCCGCACCGCCGCCTCCGGCCCGCCCGGGCCGGACCGGTCGCGCCGCAGGTCGAGGCGCACCACGGTCACGGCCGTCTCCTCTCGTCCTCGCCGTCGGCCGTCCACGGACCGTCGCCGTCGCCGTAGCCGTCGGCATCGGCGTCCCTGCCGTCGTCTTCCTTGCGTTCCTCGCGCGGGTCGGGCCGGGCCTCGCGGCGCGGCTCCGGCCGGGCCTCCCACCCGGCGTCCCGCGCGGGCGGCCACTCCTCGTCCCGCGCGGGCTCCCGTCTCGTGTCCCGCGTGGGCGGCCACTCCTCGTCCCGCGTGGGCCGCCATTCCTCGTCCGGCGCGGATCCCCACTCCGCGTCGGCGCCCCGCGACTCCGCGTCGGCGTCCCGCGTGGACTCCCACCCCGTATCCCGTCTGGGCGGGAAGTCACCGTCCCGCCCGGGCGCCCACTCCGCCNCCCGCGTGGACTCCCACCCCGTATCCCGTCTGGGCGGGAAGTCACCGTCCCGCCCGGGCGCCCACTCCGCCTCCCGCTCGGATTCCCACCGCGCGTCCCGCTCGGATTCCCACCGCGCGTCCCGCTCGGATTCCCACCGCGCGTCCCGCTCGGACTCCCAGCCCGGCTCGCGGGATCCGTACTCCCCACCCGGCTCCCGCGCAGGCTCCCGGCCGGATCCGGACCCCGCCTCCCGGCCCGACCCGGATCCCGCCTCCCGGCCCGCGGGCCCGCCCGGCAGCGTCCGCGGCCCGCGGCCGGTGCCGGCCG
>NZ_JAVSCF010000533.1:0-1126 GCF_031932565.1 Streptomyces sp. B1866 | reverse complement strand
ACCCGCCGCAGCCTCCGCCGCGTCACCTGCGGGAGCCTCGGCCAGCACCACGTCCGGCACGGCGGCACCCTCGGCCAACGCCCGCTCCAGCGCCTCCAGGTCCGCATAACGCTCACCCGACACCGCAAGACCACCAAGCACCGCCAGCCGCACCGGCTCCGACGACTCGGCCGCCACCGGCGTCCAGTCGATCTGGAACGGCGCGTTCTCGCCGCGCCGCCGCAGGGCCTCCAGGTGCGCCGGGTCGACCGGGCGGAAAGCGACGCGGTCGGCGGTCAGCACCGGCTCGCCGTGCTCCCCGGCGACGTCGACCCGCACCGCGGACTCACCCGCCGAGACGATCCGCACCCGCGCCCGCGTGAGCCCGGTCTGCCCCGGCCGTACGCCCAGCCAGGAGACCGGCAGCTCCGCCGCGGCTCCCGGCTCCCGCAGNCGGCCGTACGCCCAGCCAGGAGACCGGCAGCTCCGCCGCGGCTCCCGGCTCCCGCAGCAGCAGCCCGCCGTGCAGCGCGGCGTCGAGCAGCGCCGGGTGGACCCCGAAACCCGAGCCGTCCACCTCGTCGGGCAGCGCGACCTCGGCGTACACCGTGTCACCCGCGCGCCACGCCGCCCGTACGCCCTGGAACACCGGCCCGTAGTCGAAGCCGACGTCTGCCAGGCCCGCGTAGAGCGCGTCGGCCGACACGGGCTGCGCGCCCTCCGGCGGCCACACCGCCTGCCACCCGGCCGCGGGCCCGGCCTCGGACTCCGCGCCGAGCCAGCCGTGCCCGTGGCACGTCGCCTCGCGCTGCCCGTCCTCGTCACCGGACTCGGGCCGGGAGTAGACCGCCACCTCACGGCGGCCGTCCGCACCGGCCTGGCCGACGGTGACCTGGATCTGGACGGCGTCACCGTCCTGGAGGAGCAGCGGGGATTCGAGGGCCAGCTCGTCGATCACCGGGCTCCCGGTCCGCCGACCGGCGGCGAGCACCATTTCGATCAGCGTCACGGCCGGTACCGGCACCATCCCGAACGCCACGTGGTCCCGCAGCCACGGCTGCGCGTCCTGCGAAAGACGCCCGGTGAACAGCCACTCGTCGCGGTCGGCCACCTGGACGGAGGCGGCCAGGACCGGGTGTCCGACCCG
>NZ_JAVSCF010000532.1:0-1141 GCF_031932565.1 Streptomyces sp. B1866 | reverse complement strand
GGCTCCGCGCGGCGCGGCGCCCGGGCCGCCGGGGGCGCCCGCGGCCTCGACCGGGTCGAGTTCGGCCGTGGCGTCCAGCGGGACCACCCGCGGCGTGACCACCGTCGGCGCGTCGCCGTCCACCGGGGCCGCGTAGATGGCGGGCCCGCCGAGCGGCTGCGTGCCGGACGGCCCGGCGGCGGCGCCGGTCTGCGGAGCGGGGCCGTCCGCCGGCCGGGGCGGGTACGGGCCCGGGGCCGCCTGCCGGGCCAGGTCGGTCACCAGCGCCAGCGTGCGGCGGCCCGCGACGGCGCCGCGACGGTCGGCCAGCGCGCCGCGCAGCCCCACGGACGCCTCCAACTCGGCCCGCGCCCGGTCCAGGCTGCCCGTGCACAGCGCGAGCACGCCCAGCTCGTGGTGGAAGTACGCCTCCTCGGCGACCTCGCCGGCCCGCCGGGCGGCCTCCTGCCCGTGCCGCAGCACCCGCTCCCACGCCTGCCACTGCGGGGCGGCGGCGAACGCGGGCGCGGCGGTACGGGCCAGCAGCACGGCGGCGCTGGCGTGGCCGGCCTCGCGGCCGACGGCCAGGGCGGCCGTGGTGGCCAGGATGGCGTCGGCCTCGGCGGCGGCGCGCTCGGACCCGACCGAGGGGTGGCCGACCCACCACGCGTAGTGCTGGGCGAGGGCGTGCGCGCGCCGGTCGGCGTCACGCGCGTAGCCCGCCGCGGTGAGCTGGTCGGCCACGCCGGCCGCCAGCCGGTAGTGGGCGCCGACCGGGCTGATCAGGCCGCAGGCGAGCAGGTCGTCCACTGCCGTCTGGGCGCTCCGGTCGCCGGTGAGCGCGGCCAGGTGCGACCGGTCCGGACACGCACCGCCGATGGCGAGCGCGAACCGCAGGGTGTCGCGGGCCCCGCCGCCGAGCCCGGCGGCGATCAGGGCGGCCGGGGCCGCGCCCTCGGCCGGCGTCGGCAACGGCACGTCGGCGGGTGCCTCGGCGGTCCTGGACGCCTCCGCCGCCTCCGGGCCGCTGGGGGCCTGGCCGGGCGCGCCGGAGCCGTCCCCGGGCCGCCCCGCGCGGGCGGTCGACTCGGATCCGCCCGGACCGGGCGGTCTGGCGCCGGGGCCGCCGAGAACCCCCGAGCCGGGAGCGGCAGGCCGGGCG
>NZ_JAVSCF010000531.1:0-1151 GCF_031932565.1 Streptomyces sp. B1866 | reverse complement strand
GCAGTTCGCCGGCGAGCATCAGCCCGGCCGGGCCGGCGCCCACGACGACGACCTGCGCGTCCTCGGCGGCACCCGCCCGGTCCGGGACGGCCCCGGAGGCCACCGTCAGCGGACTTTCTCTGCGTGGGCCTTGGCATGGCGGAGCGTGGCCAGGCTGTTGGTGCTCAGCGCGGTCCGCACGTAGTCGAGCGCGTTCTCGACCGTGGCCCGCGGGCCGAGCACACCGGCGACGGCGTCGGGGTCGAGTACCACGGTGTGCTGGGAGCGGGCGGTGACCCCGCCGTCCTGGTGCTCCTCGAACGTCCAGTAGCCGGTGTGGAGGGTCAGCAGCGCGGGCAGCGTGACCTGCTTGTAGGCGATGCCGTGGTACGGGAAGGTGACCCGGTAGGACTTGGTGGTGTGGGTGGAGCCGTCCTTGGCGACGGTGTCCATCTCCAGGGTCTGCAGGCCCTGCTCGTCCTCCTCCAGCCGGACCTTGGCCACGTGCGGCAGCCGCTGCGACCACAGGTTGGCCTCGTTGACGAAGGCGAACACGTCCTCGCGCCGGCCGTCGACGTGCACCGAGTCCTCGAAGGACAGCGTCAGGTCGCGGGCCGCGTGCGCCGCCTCCACGTTCTGTTTGAGGGCGGCCAGCTCGGAGCGGGAGTTGCGGTCGACCGCCTGGTCGATCCAGGCCAGTCCCTCGGGATCGTCGCCGACGGACCGGTACTCGTGCAGCAGCCGCACCAGGGAGCCGCCGCCGGGCTGCTCCTCGATGAGCCAGGCGCCGCCCATCGACGCCACCGGCGGGGCCGAGACGGTCTGCTGGAAGTTGATCCGGCGCTGTTCGGGCTGGAGGATGCGGCGGGAGGTCCAGTTCTTGGCCACGCCGTTGGCCGTGGCCCAGATCCGGATGTACTCGTCGTGCTCTCCCTTCTGGGCGTAGTCGACGTGGATGGTCGGCGGGAAGATCCGCGGCCAGTTGCCGACGTCGGCGATCAGCTCGTAGACGGCGTCGGGCGGGGCCGCCACCGTGATCGTGTGCTCGACCTGGCGCGGGGAGTGCGTGGGCATGCTCGGGCTCCTCGGTGGGAAGACGGACGGGACGGGCGGACGCCGGGCGGGGCTGCGCCGCGGCCGGGCGGGTCAGAAGTTGCCGAGGCCGCCGCAGA
>NZ_JAVSCF010000530.1:0-1167 GCF_031932565.1 Streptomyces sp. B1866 | reverse complement strand
CGGGTTCGACTCGCTCAGCGCCGTCGAGCTGCGCAACCGGCTGGGCCAGGCCACCGGCCTGCGGCTGCCCGCCACGCTCGTGTTCGACCACCCGAACCCGGCGGCGATCGCTCAGTTCCTGCTGACGGAGGTCTCGCCGGACGCCGCCCCCGACGCGCACCTGTCCGAAGAGCAGGAGATCCGCGACATGTTGGTGTCGATCCCGATCGGCGCCCTGCGCAAGACGGGACTGCTCGACATGCTGCGCGAGCTGGCGAACGGCGACGTGCCGGACGACACGGCGGCGGACGAGGACTCCGCGGCGTCGATCGACGACATGGACGCCGAGGCCCTGATCCGGATGGCCGAAGAGGACATGGCATGAGGACAGTCGAGAACGCGGTTCCCACCGGACGCCCGGAAGCGAAGGAATAGGCATGGCTGCCGAGAAGAACAGTCTCGTTGAAGCCCTCCGGAAGTCACTCAAGGAAACCGACCGCCTCCGGCAGCTGAACCGGCGGCTCGTCGCACAGTCGACCGAGCCGCTGGCGATCATCGGCATGAGCTGCCGGTATCCGGGTGGTGTGGCGTCGCCGGACGAGCTGTGGGAGCTGGTGGCGTCGGGCCGGGACGCGATTTCGGGCCTGCCGTCGGACCGTGGCTGGGATCTGGAGGGGCTGTACGACCCGGACCCCGACCAGCCGGGCAAGCTGTACACGCGCGGCGGCGGCTTCGTCGACGGCATCGGGGACTTCGACGCGGACTTCTTCGGGATCAGCCCGCGTGAGGCGCTGGCCATGGACCCGCAGCAGCGGCTGCTGCTGGAGACGGCCTGGGAGGCGTTCGAGAGCGCGGGGCTGGACCCGACCTCGCTGCGCGGCAGCGACACCGGCGTGTTCGCCGGCGTCGGCGCCTCCGACTACGCGGCGGTGTCGGCGAGCGGCCTGGGCCAGCTCGAAGGGCTCCGGGTCACCGGGGGCACCACGAGCGTGGCGTCCGGCCGGATGGCCTACACCCTGGGTCTCGAAGGCCCGTCGGTGTCGGTGGACACGGCGTGCTCGTCGTCGCTGGTGGCCCTGCACCTCGCCGCGCAGGCGCTGCGGTCGGGCGAGTGCTCGATGGCCCTCGTCGGCGGCGCGACGCTGATGCCCGGCCCGTTCATGCTGACGGAGTTCAGCCGGCAGCGGG
>NZ_JAVSCF010000529.1:0-1180 GCF_031932565.1 Streptomyces sp. B1866 | reverse complement strand
CTGCCAGGTCACCCGCCGACTCCCGCGCCGGTCGGTCGCCGGTGGGGTCGGCCGGGCCGCCCGCCGACCGGTCGGCCCTGCTGTCCGGTAGGTCGGCGGCCGGGGCGGGGGTGTGGGCGCACAGCAGGAGTGCCAGGGTCAGGGGGAGCCGGTCGGCCTTGACCTGGTTGCACCGGGTGCAGGCGAGCACGGTGTGCTCTTGGGCCCAGGTGCGGTACAGCGACAGGGGGACGACGTGGTCGATGGTCGCCCGGGTCAAGTCGGGGAACGGGGTGAGGCAGTAGGCGCAGCGGGCCCCGTCCCGCCGGGCCAGCGCGGCCCGGTGCGTGCGCTTGCGCGCGGAGCTGACCTTGGTGCGGCTCATGCCGCCCGTCCCAGCGCACGCACGGTGTTGGGGATGGTCCACGTGATCGGCTGGCCCGTCAGCCGGGCCCGCAGCTCGTTCACGGCCGCAGCGGAGATCTTCGCCACCTGACGGTCCGACAGCCCCGTGACGCGCACGATCCCCTCCAGCGTGAGGTCGTCGAAGATCCGCAGCGCGATCACCTGCCGCTGCCGCTCGTCCATCGTGGCCAGCACGCGGTTCAGGTCGACCGTGAGCCGGACGGACTCCTCCGGCCGCGAGTGGTCGTCCCGCGCGGCCATCGCGGCGGTGAGGTCGTCGTAGCCCTCCGGCGTCGTCTCGCGCCAGCTCCGGGAGCTCTGCCGGTACAGGCCCAGCGTCCACCGCGCCTGCTGGGCGACGAAGCCGTACAGCTTGTCTTCCGGCTTGCTCGGGTCGATCTTGTGCAGCGTCCTGCCGAGCTCGATGAACGTGTCCTGCGCCAGGTCGAGCGCCAGCTCACGGTCATGCACGCGGTTCAACAGGAAGCGGACGGTCCAGTCGAAGTACTGGGCGTACAGCCGTCCCCAGCGTTCGGAGTCGATCGGCCGGTCGCCCCGGTCCGGCAGACCCAACTCCGTGGCCGTCTTGCCGTAGACGGCCGTCAGGAGGTTCACGTACCGGCCCTGCGGGGCAGTCTCGCCCGCCTCCCACTGCCGGATTCGCTCCGCCAGCGGCCGGTCCGCGCACGGCAACTTGGCCTCCTGCTCCTTCGCCTCCACCCGGATGCGGTGGATCAGCTCCGGCACCTCCCACCCGCGCTCCAGCCGAGCCGCGCGCAACGCCGTGACCTGCTCG
>NZ_JAVSCF010000528.1:0-1184 GCF_031932565.1 Streptomyces sp. B1866 | reverse complement strand
GGCCGGGCGGGCCCGCAGGGCCGGTCGCGGCCGGGGCGATCGGGCCGGAGGGTGACGCGCAGCCGTACCGGCGCCCGGCGGACGCCGCGGCGCCGGTACGGGTCAGGTCACGCGCTCGGCCCGGTGGCGTACGGCCCGCATGCGGACCTCGGTGGGCAGCCGGGCCAGGCCCGCCGACGCGCGCGCGTGCTCCAGCGCCTCCGCGCGCAGCCGCCGCAGCGCCGCCGCCGGCTCGGCGTGGGCTTCCAGCAGCAGACCCACCCGCGCCTCCGGCGCCGTGCGCCGCCCGCCCAGCCTGACGTGCGCCCGGTCCACGCCCGCCAGCAGCTCGGCCTCGGCCGCGACCACGGCCTCCAGGGACCGGGCGCGCAGCGTGGCGGACTCGCCGTCGCCGGTGTCCACGCGCACCTCGCGCAGTCGGCGGCGCCGCAGCTGTGCGAGCGCCCACCAGGCGGCGAGCAGCACGACCAGGCCCAGGCCGCCCAGCACGGCCGGCCACCACCAGTCCTCGTGTCGCCAGCGGGTGCGGTCGGCGCGGCTGAGCAGCACGTCGTGCCGCCCGTCGAACGGCCACCAGGAGCCCAGGTCGACGTGCCAGCGCCGCTGGAGGTCGAGCCCGGCGACCAGCACCGCGCCGCCCAGGACCACCAGCGCCAGGCCGAGGACCCCCAGCACCACCCGGTTCACCGTGCGCAGCATCGCCGCCTCATCCCTTCGCCGGCCGTCGTACGTCCACCGACAGGCGGGGCCGCCGGGCGAGGCCCAGCTGCCGGATGCCGTCGCCCAGCACCGCCGCCAGGTCGGCCCGTACGTCGTCGAGGTCCCGGAAGTGCGACCGCGCCCGGGCCCGGACCCGGCGCCGGCTCACGTCCACGCGCACGGACCGCACGCCCGCCACCTCCATGGCCCGGTCCCGCAGGACCAAGGCGACGGCCGACCGGTCGATACCGGCCCGTATGTCCTCGGGGGCCAGGCGGACCGCGTCCGGCTCGCCGGGCCCGTCCGCCTGGCCGGCGGGCGGCGGGCCGGCCGGGGCGGACGCGTCCCGCCGCATCGGCAGCAGCGCGCGCAGCCCGGGCGTCGCGGCGAGGGCCAGCAGCCACAGCCCCAGCACCACGGCGCCCGCGGCGCCGCCCAGCACCCACGCGTCGTCCAGCGGCCGGGTGGCCAGCTCGTCGGCGAGC
>NZ_JAVSCF010000527.1:0-1194 GCF_031932565.1 Streptomyces sp. B1866 | reverse complement strand
ACAGCGCCGCCTCGCCGAGCAGTGGCTCATCCAGATCGCTGCCGACATGACGCGCGGTACCTACGTCGACCCGCAGGCGGCCCGCATCACCTTCCGGCAGTACGCGGAACAGTGGCTCGCCAGCCACTCCGGGGAGATCAACGGCCGTGACGCGGTTGAAAGGCATCTGCGACTGCACACCTTCGACCACATCGGCTCTCGCCCGGTCGTGTCCTTCAAGCCCGGTCACATCCGGACCTGGCTGAGCACCCTGGAGAACACCGTTCCTTCGGCGACCTATCGCCGGATCATTCTCGGAACGGTGACGGCCGTGTTCGCCGCAGCCGTCGACGACCGCCTGATTCCCGACAACCCGTGCCGCGCCAAGTCGGTCCGCGTTCCGCAGTCGAACCCGTCACGGGTGGTCCCGTGGACGCCCGAGCAGGTGTTCGCCGTGCGGGCCGCGCTGCCGGAGCAGTACCGCGCGATGGTGGACATCGGGGGCGGTTGCGGACTCAGGCAGGGAGAGATCTTCGGCCTGCCGGTTGATGAAGTCGACTTCAGCGGCGAGTGGCTGACGGTCCGACAGCAGGTGAAGCGGGTACGCGGCAGGTTCGTCTTCGCTCTGCCGAAGTGCCGGAAGATCCGTGACGTGCCTCTCCCCTCCCAGGTGGCTTCAGCGCTGCGCGAGCACATGACGCGCTTCGAGCCGGTGGAGGTCACGCTGCCCTGGGGGAAGCCGGACGGGCCGCTGGTGACGAAGACGCTCCTCTTCACCGGCCCGGCCGGGCGTACCGTCCGTGCGAGTCACTTCGATGACCGGCTCTGGAAGCCCGCCCTGGTCGCCGCTGGCTTCATCCCCGAGCCGGAGAAGGGCGAGCGATACGCGGCGGCGCGGGAGCACGGCATGCACGCGCTCAGGCACTTCTACGCCTCGGTGCTGCTGGACGCCGGGGAGAGCATCCGGGCCCTGAGTCAGTACCTCGGTCACAGCGATCCCGGGTTCACGCTCCGCACCTACACGCACCTCATGCCGAGCAGCGAGGGGCGGACCCGCAAGGCCGTGGACGGCATCTACCGGGCGCCCGGCAAGGCCGGAGACGGCCCGGAGACGGCCCAAGCGGCGTAGGGCGGCCCCTGGCTAGGGCTTCTGCCCTGGTCAGGGGCACTATAAGCCGATGTATCAGGACTTCATCTACTTCTACCCGCTGTACA
>NZ_JAVSCF010000526.1:0-1196 GCF_031932565.1 Streptomyces sp. B1866 | reverse complement strand
GGCGGCGGGCACCGCCTCCCCGGCCCCGCCGGGCGCCGGCTGAGGGGACGGGGCGGGCCCGCGCGGCGCGGAGGTCTGCGCGACGAGCGCGCCGGCCAGCACCGCGGCGCCGCCCAGGAGCTGCGGCGCCGCCAGCCGCTCGCCCAGCAGCACCCAGGCCAGCACGGTGGCCAGGACCGCCTCCAGACACCCGACCACCGTGGCGACCTGCGGTGTGAGCCTGCGTACGGCCAGGACGCCGGTGGCGTAGGCGGCCACGGTCGCCACGAGCACGATCCAGGCCAGCAGCAGGAGCGCGGGCACACGCGTGCCGTCCATGGCGACCCGGCCGCCGAGCGCCGGCCAGGCCAGGTCCCACGGCCGCGCCACGGCGGTCAGCGCGACGGCGCCCGCCAGCAGCCCGTAGGCGACCACGCCGAGCGGGGCGGCGTCCTCCTCCTGACCGCCGCCGTGGTCGGACAGCACGAAGTAGCCCACCTGGCAGCAGGCCGCGCCGAGGGCCGACAGCAGGCCCGCCGCGTCGAAGCCCAGCCCGGACCAGACCTCGACCACACAGGCCAGCCCGCCGACCGCGAGGACGACCCCGACGGCCGCCGCCCGGGTGACCGTACGGCGCTGGACGAAGCGCACCCAGCCGAGCACGAGGGCCGGCGCCAGGTACTCCACCAGCAGGGCGACGCCGACGGGGATCCGGGAGATCGCCGCGAAGTAGCACGCCTGCACGCCCGCGACCGCGAGCAGGCCGAAGCCGGCGAGCAGGGCGGGGCGGCGGCGCGCCAGGCCCCGGTGGCGCCAGGCGACCGGCAGCATGACCGCGGCGGCGCCGACCACGCGCAGCCAGGCGACGTGCAGCGGTTCGAGCCCCGCGTCGATCAGCGGCTTGGCGGCGACGCCGGACCCGGCGAACGCGGCCGCCGACACCAGGGCGAGCCCGAGTCCCGCGCCCCGGCCGTGGTGCTGAGATGTGCGCATCGGGGCATCATGCCAGGATGCGACAGGAGCGTCACCCCTTACGCTCCTGGCAATCCCGGTTCCGGGCGCAACCCTCCCGGCGGCCCCGCGGCGGACGGCCCGTGCCCGCGGCAGGGTGTACGGCCGTCGGCGCGGGCCGCGGCGGCGGCCGCGTCCAGCGCGCCGGCCAGCAGGTCCGGGTCGGCCCCGGCCCGCCGCAGCACCTCGGCGGCACGGCACCCGGG
>NZ_JAVSCF010000525.1:0-1217 GCF_031932565.1 Streptomyces sp. B1866 | reverse complement strand
GGGCCCGCACGGCGCGGGCGCCGTGCGCGAGCGCCGCGTTCAGGCCGCTCGCCGGGTCGTCCGGCAGCACGCGCGCGCCGAGCGCCGCCAGCGCGCTCCCGGCGAGCGCGTCGTCGGTGACGACGACCACCTCGCGCACCGGCCGGCACGCCAGGGCGGCGGCCACCGTGTCCTGCGCGAAGGCGAGGGCGAGCGAGGGCCGCAGGGCGTCCCCCACGGCCGCGGCCAGGCGGGACTTGGCCCGTGCCAGGGGCTTCAGCGGCACCACGAGAGTCCACCCCGGGCCCGCTCCTTTTCCTCCCACACGCCCCATTCTCACCTGCCCGGCGACCGCCGACCCCGGCGCGCGGGGTTACGGTGTCCTCGGCAGACCGGGTACCCGAGGCGCGATGGGCGCGGCTGCCCGGACGGGGTCCGGCCGGCGGCGTCCGGCGAGGATCCCGCCGAGGACCAGGAAGACCAGGAAGAGGGTGTTGGCGCGTGTCCGGCCGCAGAATCGGCTTCTGGTACCGCTTCGCGGCGGTCGTCGTGAAACCGCCGCTCCTGATTCTGTTCAGGCGGGACTGGCGCGGCATGGAGCACATCCCGCGGACGGGCGGGTTCATCACCGCGGTCAACCACAACTCGTACATCGATCCGCTGTCGTACGCCCACTTCCAGTACAACACCGGGCGGGTGGCGCGGTTCCTGGCCAAGTCGGGGCTGTTCGGGAAGGGCTTCGTGGGCACCTGCATGCGCGGGTTGCGGCAGATCCCCGTCTACCGCGAGTCCGCCGACGCGGCCAGCGCCTTCCGCGCGGCCGTGGAGGCCGTCAACCAGGGCGAGTGCGTGGCCTTCTACCCCGAGGGCACGCTCACCCGCGACCCCGACCAGTGGCCGATGCGCGGCAAGACCGGCGTCGCGCGCGTGGCGCTGACGACCCGTGCGCCGGTCATCCCGGTCGCCCAGTGGGGCGCCAACGAGGCGCTGCCGCCGTACGCGAAGCGGCCCCGGTTCTTCCCGCGCAGGACCCTCAGGGTGTACGCCGGGCCGCCGGTGGACCTGTCGGAGTACTACGGCAAGGAGCCCACGGCCGAACTGCTGCGCACGGTCACCGACGTCATCATGGCGGCCGTCTCCGAGGTGCTCGCCGAGCTGCGCGGCGAGCCCGCGCCCGCCGCGCCGTACGACCCGCGCGCCGCCCGCGCCGCCCGCGCCGACGGGTCCGGCCAGGCCCG
>NZ_JAVSCF010000524.1:0-1244 GCF_031932565.1 Streptomyces sp. B1866 | reverse complement strand
TACCCCTTCCAACACCACCACTACTGGATCAATCCGGCCGCTTCGCAGGACGACGCGAGTGCTACCCCCGCCACCACCGCCGACTCCCTCACAACGGAACAACCATCCGCGGCAATATTCCGCCGAGAGCTCGCGCGACAGACGCCGGACGAACAACAACAGACCTTCCTCGAAGTCGTCCGCACTCACGTCGCCGCTGTGCTCGGCCACCGGAGTCCGGAAAATATCCAGGCGGAACGCGCGTTCAAGGAATTGGGGTTCGACTCCCTGATCGCTGTCCGGCTGCGCAATCGCCTGTGCGAGGCTACCGGCCTCAGCCTCCCCTCAACGATTGTTTTTGATCATCCGAATCCCGTCGCACTCGCACAGCATGTGCGGCATCAGTTCCTGGGCACGCAGGCCGAAACATTCGACAGTCGCCTTCCGAGTACCACCGTCGATACCGGCGAGCCCATTGCGATCATCGGCATGGCGTGCCGATATCCGGGCGACGTTCGGTCTGCGGAACAGCTCTGGGACCTCCTCGTGGCCGAACGGGATGCGATCTCCGGATTCCCGACCGACCGCGGCTGGGACCTCGATCGACTTTACGACCCGGACCCTGAGCACTTGGGCACGTCATACACCAGGCAGGGCGGTTTTCTTCACCAGGCAGCCGAATTCGACGCCGGTTTCTTTGATATCAGTCCGCGCGAAGCGCTCGCGATGGACCCACAGCAGCGACTTCTTCTCGAAATTTCCTGGGAAGCCTTCGAGCGGGCAGGAATTCCTCCCTCTTCCGTACGTGGAAGTCACACCGGAATCTTCGCCGGACTTGTTTACCACGACTACGGCCAGCGCTTTTCCACCGCTCCGGAGGGCTTCGAGGGGTACCTGGTCCACGGCAGCGCGGGCAGCATCGCCTCGGGCCGGGTCGCCTACACCTTCGGGTTGGAGNCATGGCCTGCCAGGCCCTACGTGCGGGCGAGTGCACCATGGCTCTGGCCGGCGGCGTCACCGTCATGTCCACCCCCACCACCTTTATCGATTTCTCCCGGCAGGGCGGCCTGTCCCCGGACGGGCGGTGCCGGGCGTTTTCTGCGGCGGCGGATGGTACGGGGTGGGCCGAGGGTGTGGGGATGCTGCTGGTGGAGCGGTTGTCGGACGCGCGGCGTCTGGGGCATCGGGTGCTGGCGGTGGTACGAGGGTCGGCGGTGAATCAGGACGGTGCGTCGAACGGTCTGACGGCGCCGAACGGCCCGTCG
>NZ_JAVSCF010000523.1:0-1244 GCF_031932565.1 Streptomyces sp. B1866 | reverse complement strand
AGTAGTCCGCGGCGTCCTGGCCGCGCGCGCCGGCCCGCCCGATCGGCGGCGAGGCGACGACCTCGTCCGGCGCGCCGCCGTCCGCGCCGGACGCGGCGTGCGCCGGGGCGGGCGCGCCCGCGAGGGCCAGGAGCAGCGCGGCGAGAGCGGCGAGGAGTCCGCGGAAGAACGTCCGCCCCGGAGATCCGGCCATATCCCTCCCCCCTCGCCCTCCCCTCGCCGGCACCGGCCGGCCGGCGCGCGGCGCGCGCACGCGCGCACGGCCCGGAACGCGCCGTGCGCGAAGCCGTGCGCAAAGAGGGTAGGGCGCGGTGTGTCGGGACGGGGTAAGGCCTCCTGTGAGGTCCGACACGGGCGCCCGCCCGGCGCGTTGGCCCGCCGAGGACCCGGCTGCGGATACGGACGCGGATACGCCACGGATACGGACGCGGCACGGGCGACGGCGGGACCCGAAGGGCCGAGTCCCGGTGGCACCGGTGAGGGCGACTCCGTAGCGTCGTGAGTGATCACTCACGGTCGTGGAGTCTGCCTGGAGCAAAGCATGCGGCGAGACATCGGCGAACAGCGAGCGCGCGGCCGCTCCGGCCGCTCCGGCCGCTCGGGTCGGCCCGGCGGGCCCGCGGGGCCGGCGTGACGGCCGCCGGTTCCGCGGCGTGGTGGCCGGGTTTCGGGGTCGGGGCCTGGCTGGGCCTCGCGCTCGTCGCGGCGGGCACGGTGGCCGGGGCGTGGTCGGGGCGGCGCTGGTCGCACCACGCGGGCGTGCTGCTGCCGGCCGCGTCGGGCGTGCTGCTGGCGCTGGCCGGGGCCGACATCGTGCCGCACGCGCTGGAGGACGCCGAGGAGGCCCGGCTGCCCGCCTGGACGGTGCCCGCCGCGGCCGCCGCGGCCTTCGCCGCCGTCTCGGCCGGCGTGCTGCGGCGCGGCGGCGTGCTGCGGCGCGGCTGCTGCGTGCCGGCGCGGCTGTCCGGGCTCGGCGCGGCGGCGGCCCTGGTGCTGCACCGGGCCGTGGAGGGCATGACGGTGGCGCTGGTCGCGTCGTTCCCGGTGGTGGCCGCGCTGGTCGTGCACTCCGTCTGCGAGGGCCTGGCGCTGGCGGCCCTGCTGGCGGCGGGCGGGCGGCGGCGGTTCGCGCCGTGGCTCGCCGCCGCCTGCGTGAGCCCGTTCGCCGGGGGCTGGGCCGCCGAGGCCGCGCCGCTGCCGGAGTGGGCGCACACGCTGCTGCTCGCCGTGGTCGCGGGCGTGCT
>NZ_JAVSCF010000522.1:0-1250 GCF_031932565.1 Streptomyces sp. B1866 | reverse complement strand
GGTCCGGCCTCGGCGCCGGGTCCGGCCGCCCCGGGCCCGGAGGCCGCCGCCCCGGGGGCCGGCCCGGCGGCCCGCGGGCCCGGATCCGGCTCGCGGTCCTCCGGTACGGCCCGCTCCGCCGGTACGGCCCGGCCGGGCTCGCCGGCGCGTCCGCCCTGGTCCGCCCGGCCCGCCTCGTCCGCCCGGCCTGCCTGGTCCGCCTGGTCGAACTCGTCCGTGACCCGCGGCTGCCGCCCCTGCTCGCTCGTCCAGCGCACCGTGAGCGTACCGAGTGCCTCCTCCTGCTCCAGGGCGATCGCGCGCTCGCGGTACAGCTCCAGCAGTGCCAGGAAGCGCGCGACCACGGTGAGCACGTCGCCCGCGTCCTCGGTGAGCACCTGGAACGTGGCCTCCCCCAGCTCACGCAGCCGCGCGACCACCACCTCCGCCTGTTCCCTGACGCTGACCAGCGGCGCGTGGATGTGGTCGACGTACACCTGCGGCTTGGCCCTGGGCTGCATCGCCTTCACGGCGAGCTTCGCGAAGCCCTCCGGGCCGATGCTGATGACGACGTCCGGGAGCAGGTCGGCGTGGTGCGGCTCCAGGCCGACGGTGCGCGGGTGGCGCAGCGCCTCGGCGGCGAGCCGGTCGCTGAAGATCTCCGCGACGCGTTTGTACGCGCGGTACTGCAGAAGGCGCGCGAACAGCAGGTCCCGGGCCTCCAGGAGGGCGAGGTCGGCCTCGTCCTCGACCTCGGCGGCGGGCAGCAGCCGCGCGGCCTTGAGGTCCAGCAGGGTGGCGGCCACCACCAGGAACTCGGTCGTCTGGTCCAGGTCCCAGTCCGGGCCCATGGCCCGGATGTGGGCCATGAACTCGTCGGTGACCTTGGACAGCGCGACCTCGGTCACATCCAGCTTGTGTTTGGAGATGAGTTGCAGCAGAAGGTCGAAGGGGCCTTCGAAGTTGTCCAGGCGGACGGTGAACCTGCCGTCCCCGGGCGCCTCCCCGCCGTCGCAGGCCCCGCCGCCCCCGGGCGCCCGGCCGTCCCCTCCGGTCTCCCCCGCCGGCAGCGCCGCGCCGCCGCTTCCGGCGGGCGTTTCACCGGCCGCCTCCCCGGGCGCACCGCCGGTTCTCTCCAGGGCCGTGGGAGCCGGGTCGGCGGCGGGAGCCGGGACGTCAGTGCCGTGCCGGGTCCCGGGCGGCGGCCCGCCGGGCCCGGGCGGCGCGGACGGACCGGGCGGGGCGGCGGTGTCCGGCACGGCGGCCGGGCG
>NZ_JAVSCF010000521.1:0-1278 GCF_031932565.1 Streptomyces sp. B1866 | reverse complement strand
CGGCGGCGGGCGGCCGGGGCCGCGACGGGGCCGCGGCGGCGGTGCCCGGCGCCCGCCGCGCACCCTGCATCGACTTCGAGCCCGCCATTCCTGTCACCTCCGGCCGCGTGGTTTCGCTGTCACGTCGCAGGGCGACGCGCTGTCGCGCCGCACGGCGACGTGGGAGCCTCGCGAGCGGCACGCAGCGATATCGCTGTGCGTTCGGATAGTCACTCAGCGTACCGGCCCGGTGGGTCCCCACGGTCGATTCCCTGCCGGTGACACGCGATCACCAGGAGCACCGGGAGCACACAGGGGCACTGGAGGCACAAGTGGCGCGAAGGGCGCTCAGGGCGCGCCCCCGCCGCACGCCGGTGGCGGCTCAGCGGAACCGGGCCTTGCCCGGTCCCTCCGTCATGAAGCTGTGCATGCCGGTCTCGCGGTCCTCGGTCGCGAACAGCCCGGCGAACCACGTGCGCTCGACGGCCAGCCCGGTGTCGAGGTCGGTCTCCAGGCCGGCGTCCACGGCCTCCTTGGCCGCGCGCAGGGCCAGCGCCGGGCCGCGGGCCAGCCGCGCCGCCCACGCGTGCGCCTGCTCGTACACCTCGGCGGCCGGTACGACCCGGTCGACCAGCCCGATCGCCAGCGCCTCGTCGGCCGTCACCTGCCGCCCGGTGAAGATCAGGTCCTTGGCCCGGGACGGGCCGACGAGCCGGGCCAGGCGCTGGGTGCCGCCCGCGCCGGGGATCAGGCCGAGCAGGATCTCGGGCTGGCCCAGCTTGGCGTTGTCGGCGGCGATCCGGATGTCGGCGCACAGCGCCAGCTCGCAGCCGCCGCCCAGGGCGTAGCCGGTGACGGCGGCGACGACCGGCTTGGGGATGCGCGCGACGGCCGTGAAGCTGTCCTGGAGGTCGCGGGAGCGCAGGACCATGGCCGCGTGGTCCATTGCCCGCATCTCCTTGATGTCCGCGCCCGCCGCGAACACCTTCTCACCGCCCCACAGGACCACGGCCCGCACGTCGTCGCGGCGGGTGGCCTCCCCGGCCAGTTCGCGCAGCCGGTCCTGGGTGGCGGCGTCCAGCGCGTTCATGGGCGGGCGGTCCAGGCGCAGCGTGCCGACCCCGTCGGCGACCTCCAGGTGCACAGTCATGGGCGCAGGGTAGCGCCGGGTAGGGCCCGCGGCCGCGGCGGCCCCGGCGGCGTGCGTGGGGCGCGCGCGGCGGGCAAGGCAACGCCGGGCGCGTGGGCGCCGGACACGGGCCGCCCGCCCCCGGCGGGCCCCGGACCGTCTCGCCCGCT
>NZ_JAVSCF010000520.1:0-1304 GCF_031932565.1 Streptomyces sp. B1866 | reverse complement strand
GTGGCCGCCGGGCGGCCCGCCGCGATCGCCGGTGCGCTGTCCGCGCGCGGCGGGCAGGCCGACCCGGCGGCCGGGCGGGCCCAGGCGGTCGGACGGGCTCTGGCGGTCGGACGGTGGGCCGCCGTGCGCGCCGGGGAGGCCGTCCTGGTCGACGTACCAGGGCACGACGAGCCCGGTGTCGCCGCCGCGCCGCCCGTCGCCGCGCAGCCACGGCAGCGGTCCCTGACCGAACGGGTCCGTCGCCGCGTGCGCGAGCGCTCCCGACTCCCAGAGCCGGGCCGCGTGCGCGCGGCCGGTCAGGTGGTCGCGGTCGGTGCGGCCTCCGCGGTCACCGCGGTCACCGCGATCCGCGCCGTCGGGGCTTTCGGGGCCCTCGGGGCGGTCGGTGGGTTGGGGGCGGTCGCCGCGTTCCGAGCTGTTCGTGCGGTCCGTGCGGTCCGTGCGGTCCGTGCCCACGGGGTGTCCCTCCTGTCCGGCGTCCGGCCGCGCGCGGGGCGCGGCCGGACCGCGTCAGACGAGTCGTACGGGCTTGTCCGGCCGCACGCCGACCTCGACGAGCCAGCCGCGCAGCGGCCCGGCGTCGCCGTCCTCGACCAGGCGCAGCACCCGGCCCGCCAGGTCGGCCCGGCGTCGGCCGTCGACGAGCAGCGCGGGTCCGTCCAACCAGTCCAGGCCGGGCGTGGCACCGGCGGTGTCCATGGCGGCGCAGCACACCATGGCGGTGACGTGGTCGGCGAGCAGCTCGCGGCCGGTGCGGGGCGGCTGGAGCGGGAAGAGGGGCGTGGCGGCGTCGATCCACGGGTCGCCGCCGCCCGGGCCGTCGGCTACGGCGACGGCACCGCCCGGACGCTCGGCCGACCCCTCGGCCAGGCTGTCCGCGGTCGCCGTGGCCGGTGCGGTGGCCGTGGCTCGGGCCGCCGCCCCGCCACCGCCCCGCGAACCGTTGGACCGGCTCACGGCGGTGGCGCCGTTGGCCGTACGGGTCCGGCCGGGCTCCGCGCCGTCGTCCCGGGTGGCCGTACGGGCCACGGCCTCCTCGCGGGCCAGCTCGGCGCTGAGCCGGGCGGCCAGCTCCTCCCCGGCCGCGCGGGCGGCGCCGTTCCCCGTGGCGGGCGAGGCGCCGTCGCCGTCCACGGCGAGCCGGTCTATGACCCGCGCGAGGGTGGGCGGCTCGGGGCACCCGGCGGCGGCTCCGGCCAGGCCCGGTGTGGCCAGTCCCGGTGTGGCCGGGACCTCGCCGGACGCGGACGCGAGCGAGGAGCCCGGCCCGGGCCGGGCTCCGGCGCGCCGGGCGGCGGGCCGCT
>NZ_JAVSCF010000519.1:0-1315 GCF_031932565.1 Streptomyces sp. B1866 | reverse complement strand
TGACCCCTTGGAATTGATCATCTAGGCGCGAGCCACCTCGCACCGCCGCCCCGCCGCTGCCGCCGCGATACGCCCCATCGCCACGTCCCCGCCGCACGGATAGGCCCCCAGCGCCGCCTGCCGGGCCACGATGCCGCGCTCGGCCCGCATCAGCCGCCAGCCGCGCCGCAGCAGGTACGGCGCGGACTTGCGGCCCTCCCGCAGGTCGCGCACCAGCCGCCTGCGGAAGGTCGTCGACGGCCGCCCGCGCAGGCACAGCGCGTCCGCGAGCACGCCCAGCTCCCGGCACCCGGCGACCAGTTCGGCCGCGAAGATGCCCTCGGCGACGAACACCGGCGTGCGGCCGATGTCGATCAGCTGCTCGCCCACGCGCGCGCTCGCCGCGATGTCGTACTCCGGCACCACCGCGCGCGCCGAGCGGCACAGCGCGCCCACCGCCGCCAGCGCCGCGTCCGCGTCCCACGACAGCGGCGAGTCCCAGTCGGGGCCCGTGCCGCCCGCCAGCCGCGGCAGGGACGGGTCGCCGGCCTCCTTGTAGAAGTCGTCCAGGCACAGCACGGGCAGACCCGTACGGGCCGCCAGCGACGACTTGCCGGACCCGGAGGGGCCGGAGAGCAGGACGACGCGGGCGGGCGAGGGATGGTTCGTCACAGGACAGCAGTGTGCGGCATTCGGCCGGATGGGCGACAGAGCGGGTTGTAGGTGTGACTCATCCGGTATGCCTCGATACGATCCGTCGTCAGTCGATGATCTCCCCCAACGCCCCTGGCAGGTACCCCATGTCCTCGTCCGCACAGCACGCACGCCACCGGCGGTCCGCCTCCGCCTTCCGCGTCCCGCGCGTCCTCCTGCGCGCCGGGCTCGCCGTGTCCGCGGTCGGCGCCGCACTGGCCGGGGGTGTCGCGCAGGCCGCGAGCGCGGCCGCCGACGAGCCGCCGGGCCTGGCCCTGGACGTGCCCGTCAACGGCAAGAAGGCGGTCAACGCGAAGATCCCCCGGCCGAACCTGGACGCCGCGCTCCAGCACGTGCCCTCGGCCGTCCTGTCCCCGGTCACCAACCTGCGGCTCGACCCGCTCGCCAAGACCGGCGTGGACCCGCTGGACAACGCGGTCGGCACGCAGATCGCCGACTTCAAGCCGGTCAGCACCAAGCCGCTCACGGCGCCGATCTCGCAGGGCGGCAGCCTGCGGGACCTGCCGCTGGTCGGCCAGGTCGTCAAGCTGCTGCCCACCAACCCCCGCTGACGGCGGGCCCGGCCGCCGCCGCGCGCACGGGCGCCGGCGGCGGGCGCCGGGCCGGGCCGGGGCCGGTACGG
>NZ_JAVSCF010000518.1:0-1322 GCF_031932565.1 Streptomyces sp. B1866 | reverse complement strand
GGTGCTGATCACCGGCAGCTACCAGGCCACGTAGGAGGGCTTCGCGCGGCGCGGGATCAGGTCCGGTAGTGAGGTATTTAGGTACCATGGTATCTAAGTGGGAGGTGGTGGAGGTGGCGAGCTTGCCAGCTGGTGCTCCGCGGCAGTCTCCGCTGAAAGTGGACCCGGAGACGGACAGGCTGATCAGCCAGGGCGCGCACTTTCTCGGTGTTACCAAGAAAGACCTGGTCGCCGAGGCGGTCCGGGCCTACCTCGAACAGCGTCGAGAAGATCTCCGCACGGGGATGGTCGAGGCATTGAAGCTCCTCGACGGATCGCTGAAGTCGGACGTGATGCTTCTGACGGGCCTCACGGCGGACGAGATCGACGCGGTGGGCGGGATTGACGAGTAGCACATCAATGCACCCCGTCCGCCCCACGCTGCGTTGCCTTCAGGAAGACCTCGGCTTACCGCTTCCCCCGGTGACACAGCCGCTGGACGAGATCGGCCATCCGCTCCTGGCGAAGGCATCCGAGCAGTTCTCGGTTGCCGACGCCAAGCACGAACGCATCCGTGCCATCGATGACCGGGTGCTGCTCAAGGTGAAGGTCCAGCGTTGGCGCGGCGCGGTCTGGATCGACAGCGGCCTGCCGTGGCTGGTGGCAGCAGGGCGGCGGGAAGACGGCTCGGCCGGCGATTTCTATGCCGCTCTTGAAGCCGACGGCAAGGCCGCCCGTGCGCGCTATAACGCCGGGCACCGCGACGGGCTGAAGACCGACACCTGCTGCGGTCACCTGCTGCCCGGCCGCGCCGACCATGTCCGGTACCGAGCCGAGGCCGGCGTCCGATTGGCTCGTCGGCTCCGGGTCACTCTCCGCACGTTGATCCGAGATTCCCTGCGGGACGGGCGAGAGCACAGCACCGACTTCGACACCTTCGCGCTCGGCCTTCAGGTGCGCGCGGACGACGGGTATGAGACGTACGTCGCTGTACGCATCACCGGATCGGTCCCGCCTGACCTGGCAGTCGTCATTCTCGGCAACGTACCCGGCTGCGAGCGCGAAGGTTGGTACCCGGAATACGCTCTGCCCGAACGTGAACTCCTGCCGGCGGAGCAGGCGTGGTCAAACCTTATGGATCCGGTGGAAGCGGCCCGGCTGCTGGACCCGGGGCAGGACTGAGGCGGCGCGTCGTGCCCCGGGCACAGGCTCATCCGGCGGCCGTCGGATCGTACGTCGGCCCAAAGGGCGTCGGCTGCCGCGCCCGCCAGACCGTCACCCGTCCTTCGAGGAGAAGCTTGTGAGGTCCGCCCTCACCCTCGCCGACGCGCTCGCGCGCGGGA
>NZ_JAVSCF010000517.1:0-1324 GCF_031932565.1 Streptomyces sp. B1866 | reverse complement strand
ACTGACCCCTTGGAATTGATCATCTAGTCCGTCAGCCGTACGTCGTTCCCCGCGACGGAGATGTCCACACCGTCCTGCGTCACCTCGACCTCGTCCAGCCGCAGGCCCGTCGGCAGGCCCTCCACGTGCCGGTCGATGTCGATCTGGTGCCGCAGCCGGTCCTCCCAGCGCGCCAGGCTGCCCACGCCGGAGATGGTCTCGGCGCGCAGCCGGATCGTGTCGCCGTCCACCACCGAGACCGTGCTGTTGGCGCTGATCTGGAAGCCCAGCAGGCCGCCGGTGACCTTGACCAGGCCCCGGCCCGCCTCGTTCTCGCCCGCGTAGCCGACCGTGAGGCCCGGGGGCGCGGCGGCGGTCAGGTCCGCGTAGGTGATGTGCGAGGAGCCGGAGGCGCTGTCGGCGGTGGCGGACGAGAAGTCGCCGGATATGTGCACGTCGTGCAGCGTGGCCCGCATCCGGTCGACGCGGACCGTGCTGCCGGTCTGGGTCTGCGTCTCCATGTCGTCGATGCGCACGCTCACCTTGTCCAGGTCCTTGGAGACGACCTGGGTGAGGAACGGGAAGCCGCCGATCGACACGTGCGGGGTGGTGGTCAGCCCCTGTCTGGACTTGATCTTGTCGGCGGCCTGGGACTCCACGATGTTCACCGCGAGCCGGTCGGCGCCGACGAACAGCCCGGCCAGTATGACGACGACGATCAGCGTGATGCGAAGTGCGCGCATGCGTGTTTCCCCGGTCCCCATCGCTCGTGCTCGGCCCGCGCGGCGGGACCTCACGTCTTCCGGCTGCCGAGCCTAACCGCAGCCCCGCGCGTGCGAGCCGGTCCGGTCCGCAGCGCTATCCGGGCGCGGATACCAGACCGCAGCCCCGCGCGTGCGAGCCGGTCCGGTCCGCAGCGCTATCCGGGCGCGGATACCAGNTGCGTGTTTCCCCGGTCCCCATCGCTCGTGCTCGGCCCGCGCGGCGGGACCTCACGTCTTCCGGCTGCCGAGCCTAACCGCAGCCCCGCGCGTGCGAGCCGGTCCGGTCCGCAGCGCTATCCGGGCGCGGATACCAGACCGCAGCCCCGCGCGTGCGAGCCGGTCAGCCCAGGGTGTGGCCGATCACGTAGACCGCGGGCGCCGCGGCGGCCAGCGGCAGCGCCACGCCCGCGGTGAAGTGCACGAAGCGGGACGGGTAGTCGTAGGCGGCCACCCGCAGGCCCACCAGCGCGCACACCCCGGCCGCGAGGCCGAGCCCGGCGCGCGCCGGGCTCGACGCGTCGAGGTCCACCAGGTGGGCGGCGGCCAGCGCGGCGGCGGCCGCGGCCGGCAGCGCGGCGGCC
>NZ_JAVSCF010000516.1:0-1332 GCF_031932565.1 Streptomyces sp. B1866 | reverse complement strand
GCACGCGGGCCGGCCAGCGGCTGCTCGTCGTCACCTTCAACGACCTGGCCGCGCGCGGCGGCGAGCGGGCGCGCGCGGCGCGCGAGGCCGAGCTGGCGCGCGCCCGCGCGTTCGCCGACGACCCGCGCCTGCACCACGTCGTCGTCGCCGCGGGCGAGGAGGCCCTGCCGTACGCCGCCCTCGACGCCGGCCCGCTGACCGACGAGCCCGGCCCCTCCCTCGTGCTCGCCGAACGCCACCGCCGCCGGCTGCTGGCCGGCAGCGCCGACCACCTCGTCGGCCACGGCGCCCGCCAGGTGCTCGACGCGCACCCGGCCCGCCTGGCCGACCTGCTCCTGGACCGCCGCCGACGGCACCTGCTGCGCCCCGCCACCGCGCTGGCCAGGGCCGACGGGTCCGCCGCGCAGGCCCTCCTGGTGCCCTTCACCGTCTACCGCGCGGCGCGGCGCCTGGCCCGTACGTCCTACCGGGCCGGTGTCGAGGACGCCGCCCACCGCCTTATGGAGCGCCGCTTCGCCGACGACGCCGGCGCGCTCGGCGCCGTCTCCGCGTCCCTGGCCGCCCTGGCCTGGTGCCGCCCCGGGCCGGCCGCGCGCTGGCTGACCGGCGAGGCGCTGGCCGACGTATCGGTTCGCCTGGAGGCCGCGGCGGCCCGGCCCGGCACCCTCCGCCGCCCCGGCGAGCGCCGCGCCGGAGCCGCCCTGGCCCGGTACGCCGCCGACCACCGCGTCTTCGAGCAGGCCGCCGAGGTCCGCGGCCAGCGGCTGCACGCGCCGTTCCTCGACAACCAGGTCGTACGGGCCTGCCGCGCGCTCCCCGAGTCGCTGCGCGTCCAGCCGGGGGCGCGCGCGTCGGTGCTGCGCGCCGTCCTGGCCGGGGCGGGCATCCGGGACCTGCCGCCCGGCTGGGGCGCCCCCTCCCACCCCGTCCACTCCGCCGCCGTACGGGCCGGACTGCGCGCGTACGTCGGCGAGCTGGTCGACCTCTTCGACGCGCCGCTGCTCGCCGACGCCGGCCTTGTCGAGGCCCGCGTCGTACGGAAGGCGCTGCGCGCGGCGTCCCAGGGCGAGCGGCTGCCGCTGGACGGCCTGGCCGAACTGGTCTCCACGGAGCTGTGGCTGCGCCGGCTGCTGGCGCGGCGCGGCACGTGCTGGACGGGGACGCACGCGCCGCGGCAGCGGGCGGTGGCGGGCGGCGTGGCGCCGCGGCAGGCGCTGTGAACAGCACGCGCGAAGCTGACGCGCGCGCGTGGAGGCGAGCCGAGCGCGGGCGAGCCCGAGGCGAGGTGGGCGCGAGGGCGGCGCGTGGCGGGCCGAGCGCGGGCGCGCACTC
>NZ_JAVSCF010000515.1:0-1333 GCF_031932565.1 Streptomyces sp. B1866 | reverse complement strand
GGCCTCGTCCACCATGCGGGCGGCCGCTTCCGGGTCCTCCTCCAGCTTCTCCCTGGCCAGGCCGAGGTCCATGGCGAGGGCGACGAGGCGGGCCTGGGCGCCGTCGTGCAGGTCGCGCTCGATGCGGCGCAGGTCGGCGGCGGCGGTGTCGACCACCGCGCCGCGGTCCGACTCCAGCTCCCGCACCCGGGTCGCCAGCCGGGACGGGCCGAGCAGCCCGGACACCATCACCCGGTCGACCGCGGCCAGCCCCCGGATCATCCACGGCGTCGCCAGCACCACCAGGGCGCCGGCCGCGCAGGTGGCGGCGACCTCGAAGGGCGTGTCGAGGTAGAAGTCCCGGCCCCCGCCGTCGCCGTCGCCGAAGAGCTGGAGGCCCGGCTGGTCGGTGTAGGCGGGGAAGACCCACTTCCACAGCGGGTAGGTCACCATCAGCCAGCCGTTGCACCAGAACACCGTCGCCATGCAGAAGGCGAACACCGCCCACGGGAAGTGGACCAGCGAGTAGAGCACGTGCCGCCAGGACGTGCCGCTCTTCACCAGCCGCCCGAACCACGCCAGCGGCCCGCGGCGGCCCGCGGCCCGCCCGCGCGGGTCCAGCAGCGGCTCGGGGTCGGCCACGTCGACGCGCAGCAGACGGCGGGCCCGGGCCCGCTCCACCACGCCCAGCCCCCGGCAGCCCGCGAGGGCCGCGCCGAGCACGAACACGCCGAGGAAGGTGACGAGCAGCCCGATGCCGAGGGAGAGCATGGTGACGGCGAAGGTGAAGGTGACGATGGCCATCGGCAGGCTGGTCACCAGGTAGCACAGCTCCCGCCAGGTGCGCGCCTCGAACGGGGCGCGCAGCGCCGCGGGCACCGCGGAGCGCCGGGGCTCGCTGCCCGGTCCGTACGGCTGCTGCGAGCCGTACTCCGATTCGTATGCGGTGGCCATGTCTCGTACGTCCGTCCTTCTGGCTCTCGGGGCGCGGGGTCCGTCTGCTTTCCAGGGTCGCGGCCGGGGACGGGCCGGGCCATGGAGCGAGTGGGCCTGTCGACCGTGGGGCTAACCCCACCCCGCCCGGCTACTCGCCGGGCCGGCGGTCCCGCCAGGGCAGCTCGGCGGTGACGGACGTCGGCCCGCCGTCCGGGGAGTCCACGACGAACAGGCCGTCCACCGAGCCCAGCCGCTCGGCGAGCCCCGCGAGGCCGCTGCCGCCGTCCAGCGTGGCGCCGCCGTGCCCGTCGTCCCGTACCTGCATCAGCAGCCGGTCGTCGGAGCGCCAGACGTCGACGGTGGCGGTGCGGGCGCCGCTGTGCTTGCTGATGTTCTGGAGCAGTTCGGAGACGGTGAA
>NZ_JAVSCF010000514.1:0-1345 GCF_031932565.1 Streptomyces sp. B1866 | reverse complement strand
GCCGCTGCCCGGCACCACCTGGGGCGCGCGCCGCGCCGCGGAGGAAGGCGGCTGGCCGGGGCCGTCGCGCGAGGCCGCGGACGGCCCGCGCGGCCACGAGGAGACCGAGCAGGTGCCGTCGGCCACGGCCCTGGCGCCGGCCGCGTCGCCGTTCGCGCTGCCGGAGTCCGGCCCGGCCCAGGGCGGGGACGGCCAGGACACCGGGGAGTACCCGCGGCCCGCGCCGGGCGGCGAGTCCGGCGCGTACCAGCCGCAGGCAGGCCCCGGCCGGAGCGACACCGGAGCCTTCCCCCGGCCGCCGGCCGGCGGCCCCGGCGACACCGGCGGGTACCCGCTGCCCGGGCACGGCCAGGACGCCCCGGGCGGCCAGGACCGCGGCGACGGCCCGGCGGGCCCCGGCGACACCGCCGAGAACCCGCTGCCGGAGCCGGCCGGCGCCACGGCCGCGTACGACCCGTACCCGTACGGCGGGCGGGCCGGCGGCCAGGACACCACCGGCCAGTTCGCCCGGCCCGGCCACCAGGCCGGACCGGAGGACACCGGGGAGTTCTTCCACCCGGAGGCGGACGGCCCGTACGTCGGCACGCCCTCCTCCGGTACGTACTTCCCGCGCGGCGGCCCGGGTGTCGGCGGGCCCGGCACGGGCGGCCAGGACGCCGACACCGGCTCCTTCCCGATGCCCCAGGGCCCGCTGGGCGGGGACCGGCCCGCCGTGTCCGGCGCCGTCAGCGCGCTGGACGCCGAGCTGGACACGCTCCCCGCGGCCGGGCCCGGTGACGGCCGCACGCCGATCTTCGACACCATCGAGTCGGACTGGTTCCGTACGCACGGCGGGAGCGGCCCGCCGCTGACCGCCCGCTCGCAGGCGCCCGCCTACAGCGGCAGCGGACTCGTGCCGGCCGGAACCGCCGAGGCGCCCGCCGCGTCTCTCGGCCCGGACGCCGCGACCGGCGCCGCCGCGACCGGCGCCGCCGCGGCCGACGGCGGCGGCGCGGCCCTGCCCGAGTGGCGGACGTCGCCCAACGACGACCGCTGGCGCCGCGCTGAGCAGCTGCGCGCGCCCGCGGCCGGCGGCGTCACCGCGTCCGGGTTGCCACGCCGCGTCCCCCGCGCGAACCTCGTGGAGGGCGCCGCGCAGCAGCAGTCCTCGGCGGGCGGCCCGCAGGTGTCGCGCGCGCCCGACGACGTGCGCGGGCGGCTGATGAACCTCCGTCGCGGCATCCAGCAGGGCCGTCGGGCCGGCAGCGGCCCCGACGGAAGTCACGATCGCGGCATTGGCCCGACTTACCAGCAGGAGCGTTAGTTGAGCCCGATGAGCCAGGCGGCGCAGAATCTGAACTGGTTG
>NZ_JAVSCF010000513.1:0-1347 GCF_031932565.1 Streptomyces sp. B1866 | reverse complement strand
CGGGCGCGGCGCGGCAGCCGGGTCCACGGCGTGCCGCACGCGCGGGACGCGTCGCGCAGCCAGGCCCGTTCCGCGGCCTGCCCGGCGGCCGCCGCGCCGCACGCGGCCGCCAGCCGGTCCTCGAAGTCGGCCCGCGCGCCCTCGGTGAGCCCACCGCGCGACTCCTCCGGCACGTCCAGCACGTACGCCGGGCGCAGCCGCGCCATGGCGCCGTCCACGTCCGCCGCCAGCCGCCGCTCGGCGGCGCCGCACTCGGCGGCGAACCGCCCCAGCGCCTCCCGCAGGTCGCCGACGCCCTCCCCGGTCAGCGCGGAGACCGCGAGGACGGCCGCGCCCGGCTCGCCGTGCTCGCCGAGGGCGAGCCCGTCCTCGTCCAGCAGCCGCCGCAGGTCGTCGAGGACCTGGTCGGCGGCTTCGCCCGGCAGCCGGTCGACCTGGTTGAGCACGATGAAGGTCACTTCGGCGTATCCGGCCAGGGGGCGCAGGTAGCGCTCGTGCAGCACCGCGTCCGCGTACTTCTCCGGGTCGAGCACCCACACCACCGCGTCGACCAGCTCCAGCGTCCGGTCCACCCGCTCGCGGTGGCCCGGAGCGGCCGCGTCGTGGTCGGGCAGGTCCAGCAGGACCAGGCCGCGCAGCGCCGGGTCGTACGGCTGCGCGGGGCGGCGGCGGTCGCCGGGCGGGATGCCGAGCCGGTCGAGCAGGCCGTCGGCGTGGTCGGTCCAGGAGCAGGCGATCGGGGCGGCGGTCGTGGGCCTGCGGACGCCGGCGTCGGACAGCGCGGCGCCCGCCAGGCGGTTGAACAGCGTCGACTTGCCGCTGCCGGTGGCCCCGGCGAGGGCGACGACGGTGTGCCCGAGGGAGTGCCGCCCGCGCGCCGCCGCCGCGTCGAGCACCCGTCCGGCCTCGGCGAGCGTGCGGCCGTCCAGGCGGGTGCGGGACAGGCCGACCAGCTCGCGCAGGGCGTCCAGGCGCTGCCGCAGCCGGCTCCCGGCGAAGCCGTGGGAGCGGGGCCGGTAGGCCGCGCGGGGTCGCTCCGGCTCGTAGGATCGCTCCNGGCCGCGCGGGGTCGCTCCGGCTCGTAGGATCGCTCCGGGCCGTAGGGGCGCTCCGGGTCGTACGGGCGCTCCGGGTCGTTCGGCCGCCGGGGCTCCCGGACGCCGCCGGGTTCGGCCTGGCGGGCCCGGGGCTCCCGCGCGCCGTAAGGCGGTTCCGCGCTGTGGGGCTCGCGCGCGGTCTCCGGCCCGCGCGAGCTGTGGGGCACCCGGGGGCCCGGCGGTTCGTGCGGCGAGCGCGGCTCGTACGGGGCGGCGGGGTGCGGCGCGGACGCCGGGCCGCCGTCGGCGG
>NZ_JAVSCF010000512.1:0-1358 GCF_031932565.1 Streptomyces sp. B1866 | reverse complement strand
GGGCCGGACGCGCCGGTGCGCACGCCCTCGGCGCCTGCGCCCCCGCCCGCGGCGGCCCCGGGCCGGGCCCGCCGGGCGTCGCGCTGCCGCAGCAGGGCACCGGCCTGGACGAACCTCAGCGGCAGCCCCTCGGACTCGAACCACAGGTCCGAGGCCCAGTCGGCCTCCTCCCGCGTCAGCGGGCGACCTACGGCGTGCTCCAGCAGCTCCCGGCACGCCGTCCGGCTGAGCCCGGACAGGAACACCTCCTCGACGTGCGAGTCGATGGACGGTGCCGGGACCTCGCGGGTGGCCGAGATCAGGAACGCGCACTCC
This sequence comes from Streptomyces sp. B1866, assembly GCF_031932565.1. Classification (NCBI taxonomy): domain Bacteria; kingdom Bacillati; phylum Actinomycetota; class Actinomycetes; order Kitasatosporales; family Streptomycetaceae; genus Streptomyces; species Streptomyces sp. B1866. The sequence continues at coordinate 1,043 of NZ_JAVSCF010000512.1, read as the reverse complement.
GGCGTCGCGTCGAGGAAGTCGTCGAGCGCGGTGCCGCCGAACTCGATGTCGTCCAGGACCACCACCGCGCCGATCCCCCGTACCGCCGCCAGCAGCTCCGCGCGGTCGGGACGGTACCGGGAGGCGGGGAAGACGGCCGCGTACAGCTCGTGCAGCAGGTCGGCCGGGGCCCGGCGGTAACCGGAGAGCCGTATGACCCCGTCCGGGGCCAGCCCGTCGCAGTCCGCCGCGAGGACGTCGAGCAGCGCGGTGCGGCCCGCGCCGGAGGGGCCGGTGACGCGGGCCGACCGCCCGCGCGTGAGCAGCCGCCGCAGCCGCTCGCGCTCCTCCTCGCGCTCCAGCAGCGGCAGGACCGCCCCACCGCCCGCGCCCGCCGCGGCGGCGCGCTCGGCGGGACGGCGGCGCGCGGGGCGGGCCGGGCGCCGGCCGGGTGGGCAGGGCTCGACCTCGCTGCCGTCCACGGGGTTGACCGTCAGCAGCAGGTCGCCGGTCACCAGCGGAACGGTACGGGTCGGGGCGGGCCCGCGGCCGGACGCGGACGGACCGCCGGCCCGGCCCCCGGCCGGCTCGGCGGGGATGCTCCGGGCGGGACCCGGCACGGACGGCTCGCGACGCGGCAGCGGCGGCCGGGTGTCTCCCGAGGCGCCCGGGGTCGGGCCGGGGCCCGGACGCGGCGCGTCGTGGCCGGAGCCTTCCAGTCCCTTGTCCTTCGGGTCCATGGTCGATGCCCCCCAGAGGCGTGACGTGTGGTAACACTGCCGGCCTTCCCGCACGCCCGCCGTCGCCTGCCGGTGCGGTGCCCGCCGCGCGGGCATGGGCGTCCGTTGGCCGGACCCCAGACACTCTCACAGTTTCGCCGGGAGTATCCATCGATCCGGCCGGGGATTCCCCGCGAGGACGCATCGAACACGGCTCCCCGGCCCGCCCCGGCCCACCCGCGCGGCCCGCCGGACCCGTCCGGCCGCCGCGCGGGCACCGCCCGTCCGCCGACGCGCCGACCGGTGACGCCCGCCCGTCCACCGGCGCCCACCCGCCCACCGGCG
>NZ_JAVSCF010000511.1:0-1379 GCF_031932565.1 Streptomyces sp. B1866 | reverse complement strand
AAGGTCCTGATCGCCAATCGTGGCGAGATCGCGGTGCGGGTTGCTCGTGCGTGTCGGGACGCGGGTTTGGTGAGTGTCGCGGTGTACGCGGAGCCGGATCGGGACGCGGTGCATGTGCGGGCGGCTGACGAGGCGTACGCGCTGGGCGGGGACACCCCGGCGGCCAGCTATCTGGACCAGGCGAAGGTGTTGGCGGCGGCGGCGGAGTCCGGGGCGGACGCGGTGCATCCGGGGTACGGGTTCCTGTCGGAGAACGCCGAGTTCGCGCAGGCGGTCCTGGACGCGGGTCTGACGTGGATCGGTCCGCCGCCGCAGGCGATCCGGGACCTGGGGGACAAGGTCGCCGCGCGGCATATCGCCCAGCGGGCCGGCGCGCCCCTGGTCGCGGGCACCCCCGACCCCGTCTCGGGTGCGGAGGAGGTCGTCGCCTTCGCCCGGGAGCACGGCCTGCCGATCGCGATCAAGGCGGCTTTCGGTGGTGGCGGGCGCGGGTTGAAGGTGGCCCGGACGCTGGAGGAGGTCCCTGAGCTGTACGACTCCGCGGTGCGGGAGGCGGTGGCGGCGTTCGGCCGGGGCGAGTGCTTCGTGGAGCGCTACCTGGACAAGCCGCGGCACGTGGAGACCCAGTGCCTGGCCGACCAGCACGGGAACGTGGTGGTGGTCTCCACTCGTGACTGCTCCCTCCAGCGGCGTCACCAGAAGCTGGTGGAGGAGGCTCCGGCGCCGTTTTTGTCCGAGGAGCAGAACGCGCGGCTGTACTCGGCGTCGAAGGCCATCCTGAAGGAGGCCGGGTATGTGGGTGCGGGGACGGTGGAGTTCCTGGTGGGGCAGGACGGGACGATCTCGTTCCTGGAGGTCAACACGCGGCTTCAGGTGGAGCACCCGGTGACCGAGGAGGTGACGGGGATCGACCTGGTGCGGGAGATGTTCCGTATCGCCGAGGGCGAGGTGCTGGGCTACGACGACCCGCCGGTGCGTGGTCACTCGTTCGAGTTCCGGATCAACGGTGAGGACGCGGGCCGTAACTTCCTGCCCGCTCCCGGGACGGTCACCCTCTTCTCGCCGCCGTCGGGTCCGGGTGTGCGGTTGGACGCGGGGGTGGAGTCGGGGAGTGTGATCGGTCCGGCGTGGGACAGTCTGCTGGCGAAGCTGGTGGTCACCGGTGCGACGCGGGAGCAGGCGTTGCAGCGGGCGTCGCGGGCGTTGAACGAGTTCACGGTGGAGGGGATGGCGACGGTTTTGCCGTTCCACCGGGCGGTGGTGACCGATCCGGCGTTCACCGCGGACCCGTTCACGGTGCACACGCGGTGGATTGAGACCGAGTGGGTGAATGCGATCCAGCCGTTTACCGCTCCGGCCGACACCGACACCGAGGAGCC
>NZ_JAVSCF010000510.1:0-1382 GCF_031932565.1 Streptomyces sp. B1866 | reverse complement strand
GGGAGTGTCCAATAGACGGCGGATCCGATGATCAAGGAGACGCCTGATGAGCGAGACCATCACCGAGCACGAGGCCGTGGAGGAGCCGGTCGTCGAGTCGGCCGCGGAGGCGGTGTCGGACGAGCAGTTGATCGGGATGCTGGTCGACCGCGCCCGCTCCGATGGGCTGCAGCTGACCGGCGAGGGCGGGCTGCTGCAGCAGCTGACCAAGAGGGTGCTGGAGTCCGCCCTGGAGGGCGAGATCACCGATCACGTCGGCTATGACAAGCACGACGTGACGGGCAGGAACAGCGGCAACAGTCGCAACGGCACCCGCTCCAAGACCGTGCTGACCGATGTCGGACCGGTCGAGGTCAAGGTGCCCCGCGACACCGCCGGCACCTTCGAGCCGCAGATCGTCCGCAAGCGGCAGCGGCGGCTGACCGGCGTCGACGAGATGGTGCTCTCGCTGTCCGCGAAGGGCCTCACCCATGGGGAGATATCGGCTCATCTGGCTGAGGTGTACGGGGCGGAGGTGTCCAGGCAGACCATCTCCACCATCACGGACAAGGTGATGGAGGGCATGGCCGAATGGCAGTCCCGCCCGCTGGATCGCGTCTATCCCGTGGTGTTCGTGGACGCCATCAACGTCAGGATTCGCGATGGCGAGGTCGCCAACAGGCCGATCTATGTCGCCATGGCCGTCACCGTCGAGGGCACCCGGGACATTCTCGGGATCTGGGCCGGAGACGGCGGCGAGGGCGCCAAACACTGGCTCCAGGTCTTCACTGAGCTGAAGAATCGCGGAGTTGAAGATGTCCTGATGCTTGTCTGTGACGGGCTGAAGGGGCTGCCGGACGCGGTCGAGACGGTCTGGCCTCGAACTGTGGTGCAGACCTGCATTGTTCACTTGATTCGCAACAGCATCCGCTACTGCGCTCGTCAGGACTGGGACAAGGTCGCACGTGATCTGAAGCCCGTCTACACCGCTCCGAGCGAGGCCGCCGCGACCGAGCGGTTCCTGGAGTTCTCCGAGAAGTGGGGCTCCAGGTATCCGGCCGTGATCAAGCTGTGGTCCGACGCCTGGGCCGAGATGGTGCCCTTCCTCTCCTTCGACGTCGAGATCCGCAAGGTGATCTGTTCGACGAACGCGATCGAGAGCGTCAATGCCCGCATCCGCAAGGCGGTCCGGGCCCGCGGCCACTTCCCGTCGGAGGCCGCCGCGTTGAAGTGCGTCTACATGGCGCTGATGAGCCTGGACCCGACCGGCAAGGGCCGGCGCCGCTGGACGATGCGCTGGAAGGCACCCCTGAACGCCTTCCAGATCGCCTTCGACGGCCGCCTCACCCCCACCGACCAGCGATAACTCAACAACCAAGATCAGCCGTTAACTTGACACACCC
>NZ_JAVSCF010000509.1:0-1385 GCF_031932565.1 Streptomyces sp. B1866 | reverse complement strand
TTCCGGGCGGCGCCCCGCGCGGGCGGCCCGCGCCGGCCGGGGGCGCCGGGATCGGCCGGCCCGCCTCGCCGCCGCTCACCCGGCCGCCGCCTTCAGGCCCTTGTCGCGCAGGTCCCGCAGGGTCTGCGCCTGCACGGTCCGCAGGACGGACCGGAAGGAGTGCCCGTTGTCGATCGCCTCACTGAAGGCGTCGCCGAAGCGCTGGTACAGGGCGTCGACGGACGGGCCCCAGCGCCAGCTGGTGTCCACGCCGCGGGCCGCCTCGGCGAACACCTCGCCGTAGTGCTGGCCGCCGAAGAAGTCCCGGCGCGCCTCCAGGTCGGCCGTGCGGTAGCCGCGGGCCACGCTGGGGAAGCCGTAGCCGCCCTCGATGAGCAGCCGCACGGCCTGCCGGTCGGAGTTCAGCCACAGCGCGAAGTCCAGCGCGTCCCTCGGGTAGCGGGTGCCCCGGAAGACGGCCGTCGTGGAGCCGCCCCAGTTGGCGTGGGCGCGCGCGCCCCGGTGCCACTGCGGCAGCGGGGCGACGCGCCACCGGCCGGCGGTCTTCGGGGCGTTTCCGGCCAGCAGCACGTCGCCCCAGCTCGCGCCGATCCAGGAGGCCATGTCGCCGGTCTGGATGTCCTTGTACCAGGCGTTCTGCCGGTCGGGCACGGTCTTGACGAGCTTGCGGCGCACCAGGTCCTCCCAGAAGTCGGCGACCCTGCGGGTGGGCTCGTCGTCGATGGCCACCACCCAGGTGTCGTCCTCGGTGCGGAACCAGCGGGCGCCCGCCTGCCAGGCCAGGCCCGCGAAGCGGTTGCCGTTGGCGGGCGCGAAGGTCTCGATCCAGGCGCCCCGGCGGCGGACGGCCCGGGCCGCCGCCGCGTAGTCGTCCCAGGTGGCGGGCGGTTCGACGGCCCACCGGTCGAACAGGTCACGGCGCCAGAACAGGCCCATCGGCCCGGAGTCCTGCGGCACGGCGTAGGTGCGGCCCGCGAACACCGACTGCTGCCACTGCCAGCCCGTGAAGGTGCCCCGCCGCCGGTCCGCGCCGTACGCCGACAGGTCCAGCAGCGCGTTGTCGAGCAGGAAGCTGGGGATGACCGCGTACTCGATCTGGGCCAGGTCGGGTACGTCGCCGGAGCGGACCGAGGCGTGCATCTTCGCGTACTGCGCGCCGCCCACCGCGGAGACCTTCTCCAGCTTGATCCGCACCTCGGGGTGGTGGCGGTTCCACAGGGCCACGGGCCGGTCGATGCCCGGCACCCAGGACCAGAAGCTCAGCGTGATCCGCTGCCCGGGTCTGCGCACGCGCGGGCCGCCGTCGCCACCGGTGCAGCCCGCGAGGACCAGGCCGCCCGCGGCGGCGGCCGCCGCGGCGCCGCCGAGCAGGGCCCGCCGCAGCG
>NZ_JAVSCF010000508.1:0-1423 GCF_031932565.1 Streptomyces sp. B1866 | reverse complement strand
CGCCCGCCCCCGCCGGGCCGCCGCCCGCCCAGCCGCCGTCGCACGGCCCCGGCCCCGGGCAGGGGCACCACCCCGGGCACGACCCCCGGCACGACCCGGGGCACCCGCCTGCGCACGGCCACGCGCACACGCACGCGCACGGCCACAGCCACGGGCCCGCCGCGCCCGTCTCCGCGCACCTGCGCAAGGTCATCGCGGCCGTCCTCGTCCCCTTCGCCGCCGCCGTCGTCGTCGGCCTCGTCGTGCTGTGGCCCGGCGGCGCCCCGCACCACGCCCACCAGCGCAGCGGCCTCGGCTTCGACCAGCAGACCGTCGCCGGGCGCGTCGTGGCCGTCGACAAGGTCGACTGCGCCGACGTCAACGCCCAGCCGCAGGGCCCCGGCCCCGGAAGCGGCTCGGGCGACGGCGACCCGGCCGCGCCCCCGCCGCCCACCGGCCCCTGCGAGAAGACCACGGTCGAGGTCGCCTCGGGCAAGGACAAGGGCCACCGGTTCACCACGATCGTGCAGCCGGACGCCACCCACCGCTACCACTCCGGCCAGCGCCTGAAGCTGGCGTACGCGCCCCAGGCCCCCCGCGACCTCCAGTACTCGATCTCCGACGTCGACCGGCACATCCCCGTGGCCGTACTCGCCGCCCTGTTCGCGCTCGTCGTGGTGGCCGTCGGGCGGCTGCGCGGCCTGTTCGCGCTGGTCGCGCTCGCGGTCAGCTTCGGCGTGCTGACGCTGTTCATCCTCCCGGCGATCCTGCACGGCTCGAACCCGCTGCTCGTCGCGATCGTCGGCGGCGGCGCCATCATGCTGACAGCCCTGTACTCCTGCCACGGGCTGACGGCCCGTACGTCCGTCGCCGTGCTCGGCACCCTGCTGTCGCTGCTGCTCATCGGCCTGCTCGGCTCGCTGTTCACCGCCTGGGCGGGGCTGACCGGCGACACCGACGACCAGACCGGGCTCGTGCACGGCCTCTACCCGGGCATCGAGATACGGGGCCTGCTGCTCGCGGGCATCGTGATCGGCTCGCTCGGCGTGCTGGACGACGTGACGGTCACCCAGACGTCGGCGGTGTGGGAGCTGCGCGAGGCCGACCCGGGCGCGAGTTGGCGGACGCTGTACGCGGCGGCGATGCGCATCGGCCGCGACCACATCGCGTCCGTGGTGAACACGCTGGTGATGGCGTACGCGGGCGCCGCGCTGCCGCTGCTGCTGCTGTTCTCGATCGCGGACAGCGGGGTGGGGACGGTGGCGACGAGCGAGATCGTCGCGGAGGAGATCGTCCGGACCCTCGTCGGCAGCATCGGGCTCGTCGCCTCGGTGCCGGTGACCACGGCGCTCGCGGCCCTGGTGGTGTCCGCGGACCGCGCGCCGGGGGGCGGCGGGGTCCGCGGGGAGCGCGTTCCGGCGCCGCGCGCGGGCCGTGGCGGGCG
>NZ_JAVSCF010000507.1:0-1460 GCF_031932565.1 Streptomyces sp. B1866 | reverse complement strand
GGGGGCGTGGGCCGCGGCGCCGGGCGGCCCGGCGGCCCCGTCGGCGTCCGCCGGCCGCCCCGCGTCGCTGGCCGTGCCGCCGCGGGTCACGCCAGCTCCACCACGGGCACGCGCCGGAAGGTGATCGTGGAGTAGGCGCTGAAGTCGCCCGTCTCGTACAGCAGCCCGACCGTGTCCGCGTCGGCCCGCACCAGGTCGGAGTACGCGGCCGGCAGCCCGTCCACGGTGTGCGCCGGGCGCCAGGTCACGCCGCCGTCGCGGCTCGCGCGTACGGTCATCAGGGCCCGCGCGCGCGGGTCGGCCGGGCCGGAGAACAGCAGCACGTCCGGCTGTCCCAGGTGCAGCACGCTGCCCTGCACCGGCGGCCCGGCGAGCCCGGCCTGCGGCCGCAGCGGCTTGTCCAGCGTGGCGCAGCCGTCCGAGGAGTACGCGTCGGCCCGGGTGCCGGGGGCGCGGGCGTCGCTGCGCGCGTTGACGTAGACGCGGCCGTCGGGCAGCTCGGCGGCGGTGGACTCGTTGGCGTTGATGTAGCCGTCGGGGTTGTCGTCCACGTACCCGATGCGCCACGTCTCGCCGCCGTCGTCGCTGAGCAGGCCGTGCCCGCCGTAGTAGCGGCCCTCGGTGCCGGTGTCGGAGCCGGCCGGCGGCAGCGAGTGGTTGGCCGGGACGACGATCCGGCCCGCGTGCCGGCCGTGTCTCAGCTGGACGGCGTGGCCGGGCGCGGTGGCGTACCAGCGCCAGTCGGGTTTCTTGGCGTCCGCGGTGATCTCGCGCGGGTCGCTCCAGGTGACGCCGTCGTCGTCGCTGTGCTGCACCCACACCCGCCGCCCGTCGGCGTCGGACACCTCGCCGCGCATGATGCGGTCCTCGGTGGCGTCGGCCGCGCTGCGCACGTGCACCAGCACCACACGCCCGCTGTCGAGGACGACGGGCGCCGGGTTGCCCGCGGTGCCGTCGCCGTTGCGGGTGACGACGGCGAGCGGGTCCCAGGTGCGGCCGCCGTCGGTGGAGCGCTTGCGGACCAGCTCGATGCGCCCGTGGTCGGCGGCGGAGTCCACCCGTCCCTCGGCGAAGGCCAGCAGGGTGCCCGCGCGGGTGGCCACGACCGCGGGGATGCGGTAGCTCGCGTGCCCGCCGACGCCCGCGCGGAACGGCACCGAGATCTCGTAGGGACGCGCGGTCGCGCCTGCTGCTGTCATCCGACCCTCCCGATGCCCCGTTGCGATCGAGTGCCGACGCCTGACACGGCGTGCGGAAAGCGGACGTAGGACGTCCGTTGTCCGCTGTGACCATAGAGATTGCCTGATGGACCGTCAAGACACCGCACACGGACCCGTGGCGATGCCAGCGGACCGGCGGCCCCCATCGGGGTGGCCGGACCGGTCCCGGCCCACCCGTCCGGCCCCGGCGGCGCCCGGCCCCGCGCGGGCGGGCGGCGCGGGCTTCGGCGGCTTGCCCGC
>NZ_JAVSCF010000506.1:0-1470 GCF_031932565.1 Streptomyces sp. B1866 | reverse complement strand
CTAGTACTACAGCCGGTGGTTCGCGTGACGTGACGGTGGTTGGCTCGTTGCTCCGTTCGTGGGATTGAGACTGCCAGTGGGCGTGGTGCAGACGGACGAGCTGACCGAGGGCCAAGTTCGGGAGTTTGAGGGAGAGTTGGAGGCGCTGTGCGTCTCGGTGGACGATGTGTTCGCACGTCCGGCCTCCCGGGAGAATCTGCGGGCGATGGTGCGCGGGCTGCTGAGCGAGGTGCCGCGCAAGAACCTGTGGCAGCTCGCCGAGGCGGCCGGCCACCCCAATCCCGACCGGTTGCAGGGCTTCCTGGCCAAGGCCGCGTGGGACGCGGGTGCCCTGCGCGACCGGGTCCGCGCCGTCGCCGTCGCTTCCCTGGCCGCCGACGACGCGGTGCTGATCGCGGACGAGACCGGCGACATCAAGAAGGGCACCAAGACGGCCGGGGTGCAGCGGCAGTACACCGGAACCGCAGGAAGAATCGAGAACGCCCAGGTCAGCGTGCACCTGTCCTACGGATCCCGCCGGGGTCGCACTCTGATCGACGCCGAGCTCTACCTTGGCAGGAACTGGGCCGGCGCCACCGCGGAGCACGAACGCCGCTGCGCCGAGCAGGGCATCCCGCCCGAACGCGCGAACGCGGTGGCCACCAAGCCGGAGCTGGCCCGGCGGATGCTGGAGCGGGCGCTGGCCGCCCCGGTGCCGTTCACCTACTTCCTGGCCGACGAGGCATACGGGCAGTGCCGGGCGCTGCGCGCCTGGCTGGAGGAACACCACGTCCGCTACGTACTCGCCATCCCGAAGGACGAGGTGCTGCCGCTGCCTGACGGCCGCACCCGGCAGGCCCGCGAACTGTGGGCGCTGGTACCCCAGGAGACCTTCGAACGCCGCTCGTGCGCGGACGGCGCCAAGGGCCCTCGCGAGTACGACTGGGCCGCCGTCCAACTCGCCACCACCGCCCACGACCTGGAGCGCCACCTGCTGATCCGCCGCTCCACCGTGCCCAACAAGAAGGACAAGAAGACCGGCGAACCCGTCCGGGAGACCGCCTACTTCCTGTGCCACACCCACCCCGGCGCCACCGTGGCCGAACTGGTGGTCGCCGCAGGACAGCGCTGGATGGTGGAGGAGTCGTTCCAGGTCGCGAAGGGACAGGTGGGCCTGGACGAACACGAGGTCCGCAAATGGTGCTCGTGGTACCGGCACACCACCGTGTGCATGCTCGCCATGGCCTTCCTGGTCACCGTCCGGAGCCGGCTCATACCCGCCCCACCGATGACTCCCGACCCCCGACCGTAAACGAGATCCGGCGCCTGTACGACCGGATCGTCCTCGCCCCCGCCCGCACCGCCCGGACCTGGCTCGCCCTGCACTGGCACCGCTGGCGCACCCGCCACCAGACCCGGGCCCGAACCAGCCACTACCGCACCCGAGCCGCCCGCGCCCACTCACCGTGAAACCACCGGCTGTAGTACTAG
>NZ_JAVSCF010000505.1:0-1476 GCF_031932565.1 Streptomyces sp. B1866 | reverse complement strand
CGCCAGGGATTGCGGGACAGCCTTTAGACCTGTGGCCCGATGAAGGCGACGGCCTCGGCTTTTGAAGCGTGACACGGGCCGGGTACGGCAGCCCGACCACGCCGCACATCCGGCACCGTCCGCGCTGGACGAGGGCGGTGCCGGGGGCTCCATCTGGTGGCGGCCATGGCGCGGCGACGGGGTACCCGGTACACCGCGACCGGCACGTACAGGCCTGACGGAGGGAGGTGACGGCCGTGGCCGCCAGGCGACGCGGCGGGGGTCCCGGGCAGCGGGCCGACGTCATGCGGGCCGACCGCCTGCGGCTGCTCGCCGCCGTGGACGCCGGTCAGGGTGACACCGAGGTGCTGGGAGCCGCCCTGTCGCAGGTCACGGCCGAGCTGGGCGGTTTCGGCGGCATGGCGCACGTCTGTATGCGGGGGCCCGGTGGGCACCTGCGGCTGGTGGTGAGCAGTGGGCTGCCCTCGGCGTTCAGCAGCATGTGGTCCGCCGTCTCCTTCGAGAGTCCGGCGGCTCCGGTGCGGGCCGTCATGGAGGACGCGTTCGTCTACGTGCCCGGCATCGGGGTGCCCGAGCAGCCGTACGGGTATGCGCTGGACGTTTCCGCGGGGGCCGTGGTCCCGGAGGGCGCCGGGATGGCCGCGGCGCCGGTGCCCGGTCCGGACCTGCCGCTGGGCGTCCTGTCGGTGCTGGTCGCCGCCGACCGCGTGCCCGGTCGGCGGCAGCGGGAGTTCCTGGCGGAGGTGGCCCGGTGGGTGGGCGGCAGGCTGCGGATGACCCCGGCCNGGTGGGCGGCAGGCTGCGGATGACCCCGGCCGGCCCGGAGGGCGTGTCCCCCAACCTGCTTCAGGGGGCGGGGCACCGGCGGCCGCCCCAGGCGAAAGGCCCCGACAACTGGTCGTGGGACCTGCGCACCGGTGCGTTCGAACTGCCCGGGCCGCTGCTGGAGGAGCTGGGGGTCGACCCGGCGGTGAACACCGGCTGGGTCGAACCCTGGGCCGCCATCCTCCACCCCGACGACCTCGCCTGGGTGGCGGCGGAGGCCGGCCGCGCGATCCGGAGCCGCGGCGCGTACGAGTTGGCGTACCGGGTGCGCCGGACGGACGGCACCTACGCGTGGGTGCAGTCCCACGGCCGGGTCGTCGTCGACGAGCAGGGTGAACCGGACCGCGTCGTGGGCCGGCTCTGGAACGCCACGGAGACGCACGGGGCGCTGGAGTCGGTGGGCCGGGCGCTGCTGCACATGAGCGACGGGTTCCTGTCCATGAGCCGCGACGGGCGGATCGGGTTCGTGAACGCGGCGGCGGAGCGGCTGCTGGGCCCGGCGCGGGAGATGGTCGGCCAGCTGCTGTGGGAGGTGCCGGTGCTGCGGGACGTGCCGGAGGTGGCGGAGCGGTGCCGGGAGGCCGGCGCGAGGGGTGAGCCGGTGGGGTTCGAGGTGCCGGGGATGGGCCGTGACCAGTGGTACAACCTGCG
>NZ_JAVSCF010000504.1:0-1482 GCF_031932565.1 Streptomyces sp. B1866 | reverse complement strand
GTGGCCTGCCGGGTCGGTGTGGGTGAGCAGGTTGCCCTCGCCATCCCAGGTCCACGTCTCGTGCGTGCCGTCCGGGTGGGTACGGCGGCTCGGCAGGCCCTCGGGGGTCCACGTGGTGCGGGTCGTGTGGCCCAGCGGGTCGGTGAGCGTGGTGATCCGGCCGAAGGGGTCGCGCTCCACCGTGGTGGTGTGGCCCAGGGGGTCGGTGACCGTCTGCGGTAGGCCCGCCGGGTTGGTGGTGAGGCGGGTGGTGTGGCCCAGCGGGTCGGTGACCGCCGTCAGGTGGCCGCGGTCGTCGTACGCGTACGCCGTCTCCGCGCCCGCCGGGTCCCGGGTCGTGAGGAGGTTGCCCTGCTCGTCGTACCTACGGTGCCAGGTGGCGCCGCCCAGCGGGGTGACCTCGGTCGGCTGGCACAGGGCGTTGTACGCGGCTCGGGCGGTGCTGCCGTCCGGGCGGGTGACCTCGGTGAAGTTGCCGGTGGTGTCGTACGCGTAGCGGGTGGTGCGGCCGAGCGGGTCGGTCACCGACAGGCGCAGGTCGCCGCGCGCGTTCCACACGGTGCGGGTGGTGTGGCCGAGCGGGTCGGTCTCCTCGGTCACCTGCCCGTCCGCGTTGTGGCGGTAGGTGGTGCGGTGGCCCAGGGAGTCGGTGTACACGGTGGTGAGGGTGTCCTGGTCGTATTCCAGGGTGCCGGACAGCACGCCGTCGCTGCCCGACGTGCGTACCACCCGGCCCCGCTCGTCGTACACGTAGGAGAAAGACGTGCCGTTGCGGTCGGTCCAGGACGTGACCCGGCCCTGCGCGTCGTAGGTGAAACGCAGCGGCCGCCCGCTGGAGTTGACCACCTCGGTCAGGTTTCCCGCCCGGTCATAGCCATAGCGCATCACCACCGTGCCCGCGCCGGCGGCCGCCTCCCGCTCGTAGCCGGACACAGGCTCCTCCAGCAGGCGCAGGGCCGTGATCCGGGGGCCCTGGGTGTCCACGGCCACGTGGTAGCCGCCGGAGTGGCGGATCGCGGTCGGGGTGCCCTGCTCGGTGCGGTCGATGTCGATCCGCGCGCCGCCCCGGTCCTGAAGGCTCTCCAGCGGCAGGTCCACCGTGCCCGGCACCCCGGTGGAGCCCGGATGCGTGAAGGTGCGCACCACACCCGTGTGCGGGTCGGTGACCGTCATCAGCCCACCCGGTTTGCCGTCCCACTCCAGCGGCCACCGCGCGCCCTTGACCGGCAACACCGCAACCCCCGGCTCCGGCACCGGGTACACCAGCCGCATCCCGTCCGCGGCGGCGAACACCACACCCTCCGCGTCGAGCTGGACCCGCTCGTCCAGCACGCACGACCACGTCGGACCGAAGCAGACCCCTGACCGGTAGGACGACAGGTGGGTGCGTTCGAAGATCAGCGGCAGCCTGCCGGGCAGACTCAGATCGGTCTGCGCCATCCACATCGCACCGCTCGCCACGTCCACCGGCTCGCCCGCACT
>NZ_JAVSCF010000503.1:0-1507 GCF_031932565.1 Streptomyces sp. B1866 | reverse complement strand
GGGCGGCGGTCGCGGCGGCTTCCGGGGCGGCGGCGCGCGGCGCGGCGGGGGCCCCGGGTGGCGGCTCCTCGGCGGTCACCCGCAGCCCGGTGCCCTCGGGCAGGGCGAGCCGGGGCGGCCTGCCGGGGCGCGCGACCACGTAGGGCGGCAGCAGCCGGGCGCGCTCCCGGTCCGCGTGCCGCTCCAACTCGGCCCGTACGGACGCGGGGGTGGAGGCGTCGACGCCCAGCGCGGCGAGCACGGCGACGACGGTGTCGGCGGACACCTGGACCGTACGGCCCGGCTCCGGCTCGTAGGAGGTGGCGACGCCGTGCAGTTCGGCGAGCCGCGCCCTGCCCCTCAGGTCGTCCATCAGGCCCCTTCCGGATGTCCGCGGCGCCCGCCCCGGCCGCCTGGAGTGCCCGCGCGTCCCCGGCGCCCGCCCGGTCCGTCCAGTACCCGTCCGGTGCCCGGGAGGCGCCCGGTGCTCTAGATCTCCCTGGGCTCCATACCCACGGCGAGCGGCGGCTCACTGGTCAGCGGCGCGGCGTGGGCCAGCGGAGGCTCGCTGGTCAGCGGGGGTTCGGCGCCGCCGCGGGCGCCGGAGCCGTCGAGGACGGAGTCGGGGTCGGACACCCCGGCCAGCGGGTCGGGCTCCCGCGCGTTCACCGGATCGGAGGGTTTGGACGGCGAGGACAGCAGAAGATGCGCGGACAGGGCCACGAGGCAGGCCTCCGGTGCTATCGGGGTCGGAACATGCCAAGCCCTACCCACTCAGGGCAGCGGCAGACGCATGATTTGACGGTCATACGACACGAACGGCACAGAGCCTACGGGCCAAACACACTTTCAGGCGACAGACTTGCGGCGGGACGGCCTCACGCGCGTGCCGCGCGGACCCGTCCGCGCGCGGACGGGTCCGCCGGGGCCCGGACCGGGCCGCGCGGCAATCCCGGCACATCGGTCACCGCCGTTGACACCCTCACCGGCTGGTGGTGGGCTCGGCAGCGGCCGTGGTCGGCACGCCGCACGCCGCCGGGGCGATCCCGCCGTCGGGGCGGCCCGGGGCCGACGCCGGGAGGCCCATGCGGGACACTCCCCCGGGAACGTGTCGCGGGAACGTGTCGCGGGGCGGTCCGGGAAGGGCGGGGCGTCGGGCCGGGGGCCGGGGACGCCGGGTGCGGAACAGGCCGGAGGACCCGGGCCCGGGGGCGGGGGCCCGGCAGAACCCGGGGCCCGGGCTGCTGAGGCCCGGCAGCTCCGAGCCCCGGAGACCGGCAGGCCCGGGGCCGAGGGCGCGGCCTGGGGACGGCCACCGGGCACCGGCCCGCGACGAGCGCCACACGAGCACCACGCGACGAGGAGAAGCGAGGAGGAGCCCGTGCGTTTCCGGGGACCCAGGCCGACCACCGCGGGCGCGACGGCCCTGGCGGCCGCCGTCATCGGCGGGCTGCTCGGCGGCTCGCCCGGCGCGGCCGCCGCTCCCGCGAGCGGCCCCGGCACTCCGGCCGGGCCCGGCAGCGCGGCG
>NZ_JAVSCF010000502.1:0-1533 GCF_031932565.1 Streptomyces sp. B1866 | reverse complement strand
TCAATACCAGTGACTTAAGGGATTGGGTCCCAGCTGCGGGGGACCTTGGTCGGTGGGTTGATCGGAGCGGTGCGCCAGTGCGGGGCGATGGCGAGTGTCTCGGCGGGGTGCTGGGGGCGTCGGGTGTCGTGCCGGTGTTCGTCGCGTTTGACGCCGAAGTTGGACATCTTGCGTTTGACGACACGGGGATTGAGGCGTGCGCGGCGGGCGGGTAACCGGCGGGCGGCTATCTCGCGGATGCCCTCGGTGAGGGCCGCGGCCAGGTGGTCAGGGGGAAAAGGCCGCCTGCGCGGTGACCTGGCGGCGGGCGAGGCGGATGCTGCGGGTGAAGGAGAGCCGGTCGGGGTCCAGCCCGGCGTGTTCGGCGGTGTCGTGCATCAGGGTGCGGACGGCGTGGTGGACCAACAGGTGTGCCCAGACTTCCTGCTCGACGCCGCCGGGTGAGCGAGAGCGCAGGACCTCGGCCGGTCCGCGCTGGTGGGTCTTAAGCTCATCCAGCGCGGTCTCGATCTCCCACCGCTGGCCGTAGAGCGCGGCCAGTTCCAGGGCGGGGGCCACCTCGTGGTCGAGGATCGTGGTGATCAGCCGGCAGGGGGCCTCCTGCCCGGGCCGGCCGGGATCGCCGAGGGTGTACTCGATCACCCGTACCACCTGCGGGTCGGCGCGTTGGCGGTGGTCCTTGGCCGCCACGATGTCCGACAGGTACGAACCGTCGGGAAGCTCCTTGCGCACCGGCAGCACCGCGCTGGACTTCACCCGCCACAGCAGATCGGCGCCGTCGGCCGAGGCCGCCCGCCACAGCTCCAGGCCGGTGAAACCACGGTCGGCCAGCAGCAGGTCACCCGCGCCGAGGTGACCGAACAGCTCGCGGGCGAGGGCCGGTTCGGACACCGTGAGCGGGCCCAGCGCAGCGGCGGTGATGGCGTGGGTGCCGCACTCGGCCAGCGCCACCGCCCGCACCTGCGGGAACGCGCACCGCTGCGTGCGGTGCGTCTTCGGACGCCCGAAGTACGCGGCATTCTCCTCACTGTCCGGGACGTCGAAGACGGTGCCGTCGACGGCCACCAGCCGCCACCGGCCGTAGAAGGCACCCGGCGTCGACTCCGTCGCCAACGGCCGGGCCACCTCATCGAACAGGGCCTTCAGCGGCTCCGGGCCCAGCTTGGCCCGAGCCCGGGAGATCGCCGCCGTGGTGGGCACATGCCAGGAACCCGACCAGCGTTTCGCCCAGGCCAGCCCGTGCGTCAGCAGCCGGGCCACCTCCTCGTAGCCCTGCCCGGCAAACAGGCACATCGCCAGCACGAAGTAGACCACCACACGCGACGGCAGCAGCCGGTTGCGCTGCCCGGACCTCCCGCACTCAGCCACCACCCGGTCCACCAGCTCCGGCGGGAACGAGCGCGTCAGCAGCCCGACCGCGATGCGATCCGACAACCGCTCATCCGTCTCCGGCTTGACCTGCCCCGGCCGTGGCATCCAGGCACCTCCCCGCCACGCACCCTACCAGCAACAGATCTTAAGTCACTGGTATTG
>NZ_JAVSCF010000501.1:0-1546 GCF_031932565.1 Streptomyces sp. B1866 | reverse complement strand
GGCCCGGGTGCCTCCCGCGCGCGCCGCCGCCTCGCCGCGGCCGGCTCGGCTGTCGGCCGAGGCGCTGGCCGACGCGCTGCGGCCGGTGGCGGACGGCACCGGCGCCGCGGTCTCGGTGGCCGTGCTGGACACCGGGACCGGCGCGAGCGCGCGGTACGGCCACGGCGCGTACGACACCGCCAGCGTCGTCAAGGTCGGCATTCTCGCGGCGCTGCTGCTGCGCGCCCAGGACGCCGGGCGCACCCTGACGGCGTGGGAGCGCCGGCAGGCCGGAGTGATGATCGAGCGCAGCGACAACCGCGCGGCCGACGCCCTGTGGCGCGCGATCGGCGGCGCCGACGGCTTCGACGCGGCCGGTGCCCGGCTCGGGCTGACCGGCACCCGCGGCGGCCGCGGCGGCTCGTGGGGGCTGACCCGGACCACCGCGGCGGACCAGCTGACGCTACTGCGGCGGATCTTCCCCGGCGGGGACGAGCCGTCGGTGCTCGGCGCACGCTCGCGCGCGTACGTCTCCCGCCTCATGGGCGGCGTCGTGCCCGGCCAGGACTGGGGCGTCTCCGCGGCGGCCGGCGACGGTGCGGAGGCGGCGGCCACCCGGCTGAAGAACGGCTGGCTGCCGCGCAGCGCCACCGGCCTGTGGGACGTCAACTCCATCGGCCGGGTGACCGCGGACGGCCGCACCTACCTCCTCGCGGTCCTCTCCCGCGGCCACACCGGCTACGCCCGCGGCGTCGCGGTGGTCGAGGCCGCCGCGCGAGCCGCCGTGCGGGCCGCGGCCCGCACGGCGGCTCGCGCGGCGGCCTCGACCACCGCGACGCCGCGGGCGTAGCCGGTGTGGCCGCGGGAGAGGACCGCGAGGAGGTAGGTGCGGCCGTCCGCGGTCACCCGGCCGATGGAGTTGACGTCCCACAGGCCGGTGGCGCTGCGCGGCAGCCAGCCGTTCTTCAGCCGGGTGGCCGCCGCCTCCGCACCGTCGCCGGCCGCCGCGGAGACGCCCCAGTCCTGGCCGGGCACGACGCCGCCCATGAGGCGGGAGACGTACGCGCGCGAGCGTGCGCCGAGCACCGACGGCTCGTCCCCGCCGGGGAAGATCCGCCGCAGTAGCGTCAGCTGGTCCGCCGCGGTGGTCCGGGTCAGCCCCCACGAGCCGCCGCGGCCGCCGCGGGTGCCGGTCAGCCCGAGCCGGGCACCGGCCGCGTCGAAGCCGTCGGCGCCGCCGATCGCGCGCCACAGGGCGTCGGCCGCGCGGTTGTCGCTGCGCTCGATCATCACTCCGGCCTGCCGGCGCTCCCACGCCGTCAGGGTGCGCCCGGCGTCCTGGGCGCGCAGCAGCAGCGCCGCGAGAATGCCGACCTTGACGACGCTGGCGGTGTCGTACGCGCCGTGGCCGTACCGCGCGCTCGCGCCGGTCCCGGTGTCCAGCACGGCCACCGAGACCGCGGCGCCGGTGCCGTCCGCCACCGGCCGCAGCGCGTCGGCCAGCGCCTCGGCCGACAGCCGAGCCGGCCGCGGCGAGGCGGCGGCGCGCGCGGGAGGCACCCGGGCC
>NZ_JAVSCF010000500.1:0-1582 GCF_031932565.1 Streptomyces sp. B1866 | reverse complement strand
CAGCAGGAGCGGCGTGGCCATCGTGCACGCGCCGCCGACCAGGGCCATCGAGCACTCGCCCGACCGCAGCGCCTGCGCGGCGAGGTGCAGGGCCACCAGCGACGACGAGCACGCCGTGTCCACCGACACCGACGGGCCTTCGAGACCCAGGGTGTAGGCCACCCGGCCCGACAGCACGCTCGCCATCGCGCCGGTCATGCGGTACCCCTCCAGCTCCAGCGGTATCAGCATGGTGTAGTCCGAGGCCACCGCGCCGATGAACACGCCGGTGTCGCTGCCGTGCAGCGACGTGGGGTCGATGCCCGCGTGCTCGAACGCCTCCCACGCCGTCTCCATGATCAGCCGCTGCTGCGGGTCCATGGCCAGCGCCTCACGCGGGCTGATCCCGAAGAAGTCCGCGTCGAAGTCGGCGATGTGGTCGACGAAGCCGCCGCCGCGCGTGTACAGCTTGCCGGGCTGGTCGGGGTCCGGGTCGTACAGCCGCTCCAGGTCCCAGCCACGGTCGGACGGCAGGCCCGTTATCGCGTCGCGGCCGGACGCCACCAGCTCCCACAGCTCGTCCGGCGACGCCACACCACCCGGATACCGGCAGCTCATGCCGACGATCGCCAGCGGCTCGTCCGCGTCCGCGGTCCGCCGGAGCGGCGCCGCGGGTACCGGCGTCTCCACGACCCCGTCGATCTCGGCGAGTATCAGCCGAGCGGCCGACACCGGGGTCGGGTGGTCGAAGACCAGGGTGGCGGGCAGCCGCACGCCCGTGGCCTGGGAGAGCCGGTTGCGGAACTCGACCGCGCTGACCGAGTCGAAACCGAGGTCCTTGAAGGCCCGGTCGGGGTCGACCTCGGCGGCGGAGGCGTGCCCGAGGACGGAGGCCACCTGGGCCCGCACCGCGTCGACCACGACCTTCTCCCGCTCGGGCGCCGGGACTCCGGCGAGCCGCCGTGCCAGCGACCCGCCCGTCTGGGCGCGCCGCGCCGGGACCCGCACCAGGCCGCGCAGCAGCGCGGGCAGCGTTCCCGCCCGCGCCTGGCCGCGCAGTACGGCCAGGTCGAGCCGCACCGGCACCAGCAGCGCCGCGTCCAGCCCCAGGGCCCGGTCGAACAGCTCAAGGCCCAGTTCGGCGGGCAGCACGCCGATGCCCAGCTGCTCCAGCCGCGCCAGCCCGGCCTCGTCGAAGGCGCTCGCCATGCCCCGCGCGTCGTCCCACAGGCCCCACAGCAGCGAGGTACCCGGCAGCCCCGCCGCACGCCGCCGGTACGCCAGCGCGTCGAGCGCCGCGTCGGCGGCGGCGTGGCCCGCCTGGCCCGGGCTGCCCAGGAGCGCGGCCGCGGAGGAGAACAGGACGAACGCCGCCAGGTCGGTGCCCGCGGTCAGCTCGTGCAGGTGAAGCGCCGCGTCCACCTTGGGCCGCATGACGCTCGCGACCTGCTCGGCGGTCAGCGACTCCACCAGACCGCCGTCCATGATGCCCGCCGCGTGAATCACGGCGGTCAGCGGCCGCTCCAGGCCCGCCAGAAGTCCGGCGAGCTGGTCGCGGTCGGTCACGTCGCACGCGGCCACCCGGGCCTCGGCGCCCAGCGCC
>NZ_JAVSCF010000499.1:0-1595 GCF_031932565.1 Streptomyces sp. B1866 | reverse complement strand
CTTGTTCTTTAAGGTCTGACCTGGTCACGTTCGGCGATGCTCTCGGGTCGCTTGACCGTTTTGCCCACGTCGTAGCGGGTGGCGGGGTGTCGGTTCTTCGAGCCGGGTGGCCTGCCGGGACCGGGCCGGTTGGGTTTCGGTGCACGGGCAGGGCAGGGCAGGTGCGGGCGGAGGTTCCTGAACCCCCGGCGGACCCGGGCGGGGGTGAGCCGGCCGGGCTCGGCCGGCTTCTCCCAGGGGCGGCGGAGGTCGGCGGCGAGGGCGCGGGCGAGGCGGAGTTGGGTGTGGGCGGCGATGATCAGCCAGGTCCACCGGTCCGCCGCCTCGGGCGTGCGGAGCTTCGGGCGGGTCCAGCCCAGCGTCTGCTTGATCATCCGGAAGGTGTGCTCCAGGTCGAATCTGCGCAGGAACGCCTGCCAGCGCAGATCGACGTCCTCGCCCGGCAGGCCGGTGGCCGAGGACCACAGCCAGACGGGGAGTGGATCGTGGCCGCCGGGCAGGCGGTCGACCTCCAGGCGGATCAGCGTGCCCTCGATCACGGGGAGTTCGCCGGTGTGGTCGATCCACGCCGAGCGGGTGGTCAGCCGCGGGTGGATGCGGTCCCAGGTCATCGCGCGGGCGGTGCCGTAGCGGTCGGTGACCTGCACGGTCGCGGCATCAGGCTCACCCCATGTGCCGGGCTTGGCGAACCGGAACTCCTTGCCGTGCTTGGGCGGGCGCCCGCCCTGCGGCGGTGAGATCCACGGCACCGGGACCGGCTTGCGCATCACGCGGTCCGTGCGCATCCGCCCGAGGACCTCCACCGGCAGTCCTTCCAGCAGGTAGGCCATGCGCGGGGCGTCGTAGCCGGCGTCGAAGACGATCAGGATGTCGCGGTCGCCCCGCCGCCACCGCCCCATGCCGATCAGGTCCTCGACCACCCGGCGGACCTGGGCCGCGGTGACCTCGGCGACATCGTCGGCCGGCCCCAGCCGCAGTGCGTCCAGGATCTGGCACCACGAGGTCCGGCCCGACTCCAGCGCGGCGACGAACGAGTAGGGCCAGCCGGGCACGAACTGGTCCGACGAGCGTCCGCTGCGGCCGTAGACGTGGCAGAACAAGCGGTCCGGGCAGGTGGGTGCGTCGGGGCGGAGCCAGTGGGTGACGTCGACGGCCAGGACCAGGCGCCCGTCGGCGGCCTCGGGCTGCGGCAGCCCGGCCAGCACCTGCCGCAGCCGCGGCACCTCCACGTTCCCGCAGTTGAGCGCGTCGTACATCGCACCGTGCCCGCGCCGGTGCTCGGCCGTCAGCGTGAGGTCCACCGGCGTGGTCACCGGCCCGTCCGCGCACAGCAACGCGTCGGTCAGCTCGAACAGCGTGTCCCCACGCACGGGCAGGCAGTCGAAGAAGTCGTCCCGGAAGCGTGACGCCACCGCGAACACCTCCCGTCGGACGCCAGATTGCAGCAGACTCATTCCCTACGGCCTTCGTGCTGATCAAGTGCCTCTTTGGTCGGAGCACAGGATCAGACGAAGGCCGTGTTCACGTCTCCGGAATCCCCGTACGAGCGAGTGCGTTCGGGACATCGTTCGAGGTCAGACCTTAAAGAACAAGCT
>NZ_JAVSCF010000498.1:0-1651 GCF_031932565.1 Streptomyces sp. B1866 | reverse complement strand
CTTCCAGCGCCAGCGCTACTGGCTGGAGACCACGACCACCGGCACCGGCGACCCCGGCGGCCTGGGCCTGGGCGCCGCCCACCACCCGCTGCTGGGCGCCGCGGTGCAGGTCGCCGACGGCGGCGACGTCCTGCTGACCGGCCGCCTGTCGCTCCAGTCGCACCCGTGGCTCGCCGACCACGCCGCCCTGGGCAGCGTGCTGCTGCCCGGCGCGGCGTTCGTGGAGCTGGCCCTGCGGGCGGGCGAGGCGGTCGGCTGCGACCGGCTGGAGGAGCTGACGCTGGAGGCCCCGCTGCTCCTGCCCGAGCGCGGCGGTGTCCAGTTGCAGGTGGCCGTGGAGGCCCCGGACGCCAGCGGGCAGGGGCAGGTCGCGGTGTACTCCCGGCCCGAGGCGACGGACGCGGCCGACACCGACGAGCCGTGGACCCGGCACGCCACCGGCCTGCTCGGCGTGGCGGCCCCCGGCTCACCGGCGGGCGCGGACCTGACCGCCTGGCCGCCGCGCGGCGCGGAGCGCGTCGACCTGGACGCCTTCTACGAGCGGGTCGCCGACATCGGCTACGGCTACGGGCCCGCCTTCCAGGGCCTGCGTGCCGCCTGGCACGTCGGCGAGGAGATCTACGCCGAGGTGGCCCTGGCCGACGAGCAGGGCCAGGACGCGGGCCGGTTCGGCATCCACCCGGCCCTGCTGGACGCCGCGCTCCACCCCGCGCTGCTGAGCGCGCTGGACGGGGCCGAGGGCGCGCCGGTGCGCCTGCCGTTCGCCTGGAGCGGCATCGCCCTGCACGCGGTCGGCGCCGCGTCCGTACGGGTACGGGTCGCCCCGGCCGGAGCGGACGCGGTGTCGGTGACCATCGCCGACGCCGCCGGCGCACCGGTCGCCTCGGTCGAGTCGCTGACCCTGCGCCCGGTGGCGTCCCAGCAGCTCACCGGCGCCGCGGACACCACCCACAACGCGCTGTTCCGCACCGAGTGGACCGCGCTGCCGGTGACCGGCGGCACCGCGGACACCGGCGGCTGGGCGGTGCTCGGCACGCCGCGGGAGACGCGGGACGGGCTGTTCGACACGGTCCGGCACGCCCCCGACCTGGAGTCGCTGTTCGCCGACGGCGCCGCGCCCGAGGTCGTGGTGGCCGTCCGCGCCGGCACGCCGGCGGACGGCGGGCTCGCGGCGGCCGCGCGCGCGGCGACGGCGGAGGCGCTGAGCCTGGTGCAGGCCTGGCTCGCCGACGAGCGGACCGCCGGCTCCCGCCTGGTGGTCGTCACCCGGGGCGCGGTGTCCACCCGTACCGGCGAGGACGTCACCGACCTGGCGCACGCGCCGGNCCGGGCCGACGAGGACGTCACCGACCTGGCCCGCGCCTCCCTGTGGGGCCTGCTGCGCTCGGCGCAGTCGGAGAACCCCGGCCGGTTCCTGATCGTGGACACCGACGGTCTGGACGTCTCGCGCGAGGCCCTGGCCGGCGCGGTCGCCGCGGCTGTGGCGGCCGAGGAGCCGCAGGCCGCCGTCCGCGAGGGCGCGGCCCTGGTGCCCCGGCTGGCGCGCGCCGCCGCCTCCGCGCCCGCCGACGGCGGGCCGCTGGACACGGCGGGCACGGTCCTGATCACCGGCGGCACCGGCGCGCTGGGCGGCCTGCTGGCCCGGCACCTG
>NZ_JAVSCF010000497.1:0-1661 GCF_031932565.1 Streptomyces sp. B1866 | reverse complement strand
CGGAACGCGACGGCGGCGACCGCGCGCACCATCCGGCCGAAGGCGGCCTCACCGCGCCGCAGCCAGGCCGCGGCGACCAGCCCGGCCGCCACGTGGGCGGCCAGCAGCAGCCAGGGCGCGACGTCGGCCGCCGTGGCCGGGGCCGCGCCGGGTGCGGCCCCGTGGGCGGTCATCCGGGCCAGCGGCGAGCCGACCTCGCCGCCGCCGCACAGCACGTGCACGCCCATCGAACGCAGGGACCCGGTCACCGGGCCGCCCGAGGGCCCGTAGCACGCCTGCTGACCGGTGGTGAAGACAGTGTCCGCCGCCAGCTCCAGGGGCACCAGGAGCGCGGCGATGCCGCCGAAGCCCCGCTCCCGCCCGGCCAGCGCGTAGGCGATGGCGAACACGGCGGCGGCCAGCGCGGCGACCGTGGCCATCGGCAGCGGCGCGCGCGACAGCAGGACGTGGGAGGACGAGGACAGCGTCACGCACAGCGCCGTGAACAGCGCCGCGCGCAGCATCCTGAGGCGCGCCCGCGGGCGGCGCGCTCCCGTCCCGTCCATGAGGCCGCATTGTGCCACGGCGGGGTGTAGGGGCCGCGTCAGGATCCGGCCTCGTCCCCGCCCGGCCTCCGGCGCGGTCCCCGGGGCGTCCGGGCGGCCCCCGGGCGCGCGCACGCCCCGGGGACCGCCCCCGGTCTCCCGCCGCCGCGCCGGGGGCCCTGGCGGGGGCCTACCGCCGCGGCAGCCGCGGGCTTACGGCCTGGTCGAACTCCGCGGGCGTCAGCGGGGGGCTGCTGCCGTCCGTGGTCACCGGGCTGCCGTCGAGCTTGACGGTCGGCGTGCCGCCCACCGCCGAGGCGTCGAACGCGTCGGACATCGCCTGCGCCCACGTGTCGTAGGTGCCGCCGGTCACGGCCGCCTCGAAGGCCCCGTTGCCCTTCAGGGCCGGCACCTGCGCGGCGACCTTCAGCAGGTAGGCGTCGTCGGCGAAGGAGTCGGTGTCCTCCGAGGGGTGGTGGGCCGCGGAGTACAGGGCGGCCTTGTAGTCGAGGAAGGCGTCCGTGCTCACGTCGAGGGCGGCGCCCAGGGCGCTGAGGGCGTTCTTCGAGCCGGTGCCGCCCAGGTTCTTGTCCAGGAAGGTGCCCATGGTGAACCGCACCTGGTAGGAGCCGTCGCGCACGTCCCCCCGGATGGTGTCCGCGAGGTTCTGCTCGAACTTCGCGCAGGCCGGGCAGCGCATGTCCTCGTACACGTCGAGCACGTGCCCGGACTCCGGCCGGCCGACGACGACCGTGGTGCCGTCCGCCCCGGAGGCGTGGGCGGGCTTGACCAGGCCGCCGGAGGCCGCGCCCTTGCCGCCGGTCTTCGGCGCGCCGTCCACGCCGGGCAGGCCGCCGCCCGGCACACCGGCGGAGGGACCCGCCTTCTTCGAGCCGGAGTCGTCGCCGTCCTTCGCGACGACCACACCGACGGCCACGGCCGCGACCACCGCGACCGCCACGCCGACGGATATCCACACCTGGCGCCCGCGGCCGCCGGGCCGCGGTACCGGCGGCGCCGGCCACGAGGCGGCCGGGCCCGGCTGCGGCTGTCCGGCGTACGGGCCGGGGAAGGGCGGCGGGGAGTACGGCGGCCCGGCCTGGGGCGCGGGGGCCTGCGGCGGCGCCGGCCACTGCG
>NZ_JAVSCF010000496.1:0-1669 GCF_031932565.1 Streptomyces sp. B1866 | reverse complement strand
CGCTCAAGGGCGGGCCGATCGCGGGCAAGTACGACCTGGCCTCGCTCAAGAACTGCGGTGGGCTGAACGACATCGTCAGCGTCTTCACCGCCGGCCCCAACAACACCATCAACGCGAACCTCGCGCTGAAGAGCCACAGCTGAACCTAGCTCCATAAGGTGAGGGCCCGCCGGGACATCCCCGGCGGGCCCTCATCGTCGCGTCCGCGTCCACCCGCCCATGGCTCCGGGGCCGCTCGCTCCCCGGGCCCCGGGCGGGGCACGTCGGACGACCGGCTCCAGCCGCACGGGACGCCGCTGACCGGCGAGGACGCGCCCCGTACCCGGCGGGCCCGGCCGGCCAGGACGACCTGCCGAAGGCGGGCCCGGCAAGGAACGGGAGCACCGGCCGCACGGGACCCGTCCGTATCCGCCGCCGGGGACACGAGTGAGGGCCCGCCGTCCCACGGCGGGCCCTCACTCACGCGTGCTGCCGGGCGGCCTGCGCCCGAGTCCTCCTGGGGCGGCGTCAGCCGCTCGTGGCCGGAGCCGGCGCGTCGGACGACAGGCTCTTGCAGGCATCGGCCTTGTCGAAGGCCGTGTTCAGCTTCGGGTTCTTGCGCAGGTCATCCGTCAGGCCCTTGTACGTCGAGAACTTGGCGAACGCCTGCCCCGCCCCGGTCGCCGCGGTGAAGTACGACTTCTCGTCGGTGACCTTGGCATTGCGCATGTCGTCGGCCGCGTCCTTGACCGCCGCCTGGGTCCCGTCCAGGTTCTTCAGGGCCTCGTCGAGGCTCTGCTGGCCGCCGTCCACGGGCGGGGCGCCCTCCTGCTTCAGCCGCGTCTTCTGGGCGAGCAGCTCGGCGGAGATGCCGTCGAGGAAAGCGACGACGCGCTGCTGGCTCTCCTTCGGCTCCTTCTTCGGGTCCACCTGCGGAAGCTGCACCTTGCCGCTGCTGGGCTGCACCACCGTTTCGCAGACGCTGTCCGCCCAGGCGTACTCCGGCGGGTCCTTCTTCTCCGATGAACACGCGGTCATCGAAATGCCGGCCGCGGCGACCAGCGCTATTCCTGCTGCCAAACGTCGAAGCATGGTGTCCCTTTTCCTCAATCGCCGCGCGGCTCGTCCGGTGGCTATCTGTTGAAGGTGTCGATGTTCGAGATCTTCCACGTGCCGTCGTCGCGGACCGCGTCCACCGCGAACAGGGCCGCCGCGTACGTCGTCTGGCCCTTCCCCACGGCCTGGGTGTTGCGCTGGTCCGCGTAGACGAGCAGCCGTGCGCGGTCGCCGTCGAGCATCTCGACGCCGCTGTTGGTGACGGTCGTGGTCAGGACGATCTTCTTCTTCTCCCCCTGCGCCCGCACCTGCGCGAACATGTCGCGCTGCTGCTTTACGGCCTTGCCCGTGAGCAGGTCCTTCACCGCCCGCTCGTTTTCCTTCGGGTCGGCGTAGTTGTAGGAGAAGACCTGGCCGACGCCCTTGGCGACGGCGCCCTGGACCTGGCTGGTCGCGGGTCCGTCGGACAGCGCGGAGTTGCGGGCGGCGGGCCGGTCGCGCAGGTCGGCGGCGTGCGTGCCGGCGTACACGGCGAAGCCGCCGAGCACCACGGTGGCCACGCCGAGAGCGGCGGGCAGCCGGTAGCCGGCGAGCCGGCCGCCCGCGGCCCAGCGCGTCCGGGCGGCGTCGCCGG
>NZ_JAVSCF010000495.1:0-1690 GCF_031932565.1 Streptomyces sp. B1866 | reverse complement strand
GGCTGCGGGCTGCGGCGTCCCGGCGGCGGCCGGGCGCGGGGTCACGTCCATTCCAGGACGCCCTTCTTCCACGCGTACAGCAGGCCCACGGCCAGGAAGCCGAGGAAGACGAACATCTCCACCAGCGTGGCCGCGCCGAAGCCCGGGTCGGCGAAGACCGTCGCCCACGGGAACAGGAAGATCGCGTCCACCGCGAAGATCACGTACAGGAAGGCGTACACGTAGTAGCGGATCTGGGTGTGCGCCCAGCCCTCGCCGACCGGGTCCACGCCGCACTCGTAGGTGAGCAGCTTCTCCGGCGTCGGCACCGCGGGCCGCAGCAGGCGCCCGGCCCCGAAGGCCACGGCGACGAAGAGCACGCCGACGGCCGCCAGCGCGCCGACGGCCGAGTAGTCGTGGAAGTAGTCGGCCGCGAGCGGGACGCTGGGGTCGCGCGCTGTGATCGCCTCCGGCACGTGGCGTTCCTCGCTCCCTGTTCTGGTCCTGTTCCTGGCGGGCCCGGCCCGTCCCGTCTGTCCCGACGGGCCGCCGACCCGCTGTCGTTTCGCTCCTGACCTGCCGCTCGCCGACGTTCCGCACGTTCGACGATCTGTACGGACGGGAAGTGTAGGCCCTGCTGGTGACGGGGGGAGCGCCCGGCCGGTATCCGGTGGGGTTATCCCCCAGTGCGTTCCGGCCCCGTACCCCATGGCGCGGCCGTTTCCGGCCCGGCAATCTGGCGGTATGAGCGCGACTTCAGCCGACGGGCAGGCCCTGTACCCACGGTACGACCCCCGTGACCAGCACGGCCGACATGACGGAGATCACGGGGCCCTGCCCCGCCCGCCCGCCTTCGGCTACCCCGCCCAGACCTGGCGGGAGATCGCCCACCTCCTGTCGAACCTGCCGGTCGGGATCGCCTGCTTCGTCTTCACGGTGACGTGGCTGGCCGCCGGAGTGGTGCTCTCCGTGACCGTGGTCGGCTTCCCGGTGCTGGTGCTCGGGCTGCTGGGCAGCCGCGCGCTGGGGCGGTTCGAGCGGCGGCGGGCCCGCGCGCTGCTGTCCGTGACGGTCGACGAGCCGAGCCCGCTGCGGCACCCGCCGGGCACCGGCCCGCTCGCGCGGTGGTGGGCGCGCCTGCGCGACCCGGTCGGCTGGCGCTGCACGCTGTACTGCCTGATCCGGCTGCCGTGGAGCGTGCTGACCTTCACCGTGGCCGTGACCGGCCTGTTCGTGGGCTGGCCGGTGCTGCCGTGGGTGGCCCGCGGGCTGACCCACGTGGACCGGGCCATGGCCCAGTCCCTGCTCAGCCCGTCGGACGAGCTGGAGCGGCGCATCGCCGAGCTGGAGTCGGACCGCGGCGCGGTGGTCGACACCGCCGCCGCCGACCTGCGCCGCATCGAGCGCGACCTGCACGACGGCGCCCAGGCCCGCCTCGTCGCCCTCGCCATGGACCTCGGCCTGGCCAGGGAGAAGCTGCTGGAGGACCCGCAGGCGGCCGCCCGCATGGTGGACGAGGCCCACGGCGAGGTCAAACTCGCCCTCCAGGAGCTGCGCGACCTCGCCCGCGGCATCCACCCGGCCGTGCTGACCGACCGCGGCCTGGACGCCGCCCTGTCGTCGGTGGCCGCGCGCTGCACCGTGCCGGTACGGGTGTCGGTGGACCTCGCCGAGCGGCCCGCACCCGCCATTGAGGGCATCGCCTACTTCA
>NZ_JAVSCF010000494.1:0-1703 GCF_031932565.1 Streptomyces sp. B1866 | reverse complement strand
GCGGGCGGCACCCGCCCGCGGGCCGGGCGAACCGCCGGCGGCCGGTGCGGAACCCGGCCGCCCAAGCCGGTGCCCGCGCCGGTGCGCGGCGGCTGTCAGTGCCACCGCCTAGTCTGTGGCCCGTGATGTCAGCAGCACCCGAGGAGACCACCCCGCCCCGGCCCGGCGGCCGGGCCGGGCTCGCCCGCCCGGCCCCGGGCCCGGCCGCCGACGAGGGCCTGGCGCGGCGCCTGCGCGCGCTCGCCTGCACCGCGCCGCTGCACGACCTCGACGCCCGCAAGGCCAACCTCGCGGGGGAGTACGGGGTGTACGCGATGGCGGAGCTGGCCCTGGCCGCCATCGACCTGGTCACGCTCACCATGGACTTCGACACCGGCGCCGACCACGAGCAGATAGTGGCCCGGCTGCTGCCCCGCGTCGCCGCGCAGGCCCCGGACCGGCCCGCCGCCGAGCACGAGCGCGTGGCCCGCTGGGTGCTGGAGAACCTGATCAACGTCGGCAGCGTCGACCGGGGCTTCCGCGCCGTGTACGGCACCTTCGGCCCCGACGGCAGTTACGTGCGCCGCGACTACGACTTCAAGCTCATCGAGGAGGTGCCGGGCCCGGGCGGCGGCGTGTACCTGCGCACCACCGACGAGGCGGTCAACGTGCTGGTCGGCGCCCTCGACACGGACGTCACCAGCGCCCAGATCGCCGCCGAGGTCAAGCTGGAGGTGCTCATCAGCCGCGGCCGCCTCGCCGACGCCCAGCTCGCCGCCGAGCAGGCCCGCTACCGCACCGTGCAGTACGCGCAGGCGCTGCGCAGGACGCTGGAGGCCACCCGGCGCGACGTGCGCGCCGTGGACTGGATGCACACCGTCCCCGACCTGATCTCCGAGGCCCTGGACCACATCGCCGACCGCTACCGCCACGAGAACGCCATCCTGACCAACATCCGCAAGGCGCGCGACGAGGCCGAGGACCCCGAGCACAAGCGGCGCGCCGCCGAGCTGGTCGACATCGTCAAGGACTGCGTGCGCCGCCACACCCAGCTGCAGTCCCGGCTGCTGGAGGCCGGGCCGCTGTTCCGCGCCGAGCAGGACCGGCAGGCGTTCGCCGCCCCTGCCGCCCGGGCCGGCCTGGACCTGTACGGCCAGCTCCTCGCGCCCGTCCTGCCGCTGCCCGTCGAGCGGGCCACCCGGGTCACCGACGCCTTCTTCGCGCGCGGCACCGGCCCGCGCAACCCGCCGTGCCCGCGCCTGGGCGACCTGGTGGACCTCCTGCTCACCCCGCCCGCCGAGCGCGACCACCTCGGCGCCGAGCTGCCCGAGCCGGACCTGATCGCCACGCCCGACGACAGCCGGTTCAGCGAGGAGCAGCTGGCCAGGGCCGAGGAGCTGCTCGACCTGCCGCCCACCGCCCCCCGCAGGCTCTCCGGGCTGCTGGCCGAGGCCCGCCGCCGCGACCCCGGCCTGCCGTACCTGGTGGCCCTGCTGGCCTTCCACGCCGCCAGCCCGCCGGTCGGCACGGCCTACCGGCAGGGCGAACAGCGGCTGCTGTTCGCCGTCGACGACGGCACGGAGCTGGACGACCCGGAGTTCGGCGGCGCCGACCTGATCGTGGGCACCGCCCTGCTGGACGCGGCGGGCATGGCCGCCGACCGCACGGAGGCGGCGTGACGCCCGGCGCGCCCGCGCTGCCGGGCCTCCCGCCCTCGGGGCCGG
>NZ_JAVSCF010000493.1:0-1722 GCF_031932565.1 Streptomyces sp. B1866 | reverse complement strand
GGCCGGGAGCGCCGCGGCCCGCGGGCGCGGCCGGGAGTGCCGCGCCGCCCTGCCGCCACGCGGGTGGCAGCGGGCCCGTCGCGGCGTGGGGCGACCGCGCCGCTCATCGTATGGACGTACGGTGACGGCGGTCCCACCGCCACCGCCAGGTCCGACCGGGAGGTTTGAGACCACGTGCCCGCAGAAGACGAGCCCCTGCTGGACGACTCCGCCGCGCGGCCGGGCCCCCGGCCCCGCCGCCGGCGCTGGGGCCTGCGGCTGGCGGCCGTCACCGCAGGCCTGGTGCTGGCGGCGGGCGGCCTCGGGCATGGCGTCGTCACCAGCCTGGAGTCCGGCATCCACCGGGTCGACGCCTTCGACGGGCTGGACGACCGGCCGCGCGCCGGGGGCGGCGGCGTAACGTTCCTGCTGGTGGGTACGGACGGCCGGGACGCGATCACGCCCGACCTGAAGGAGCGGTACAAGCTGGGCGGCGCGCCCTGCCACTGCACGGACACCGTCATGCTGGTGCACCTGTCGGCCAAACGGGACCGGGCCAGCGTGATCAGCCTGCCGCGCGACTCCTACGTGCGGGTGCCGGTCTACACCAACCCGATCACCGGAGTGCGGCGCCCGGCGCACCCGGGCAAGCTCAACGCCGCGTACGCCGAGGGCGGCCCGAGCCTGACGGTGCGCACCGTCGAGCGGATGACCGGCGTGCACATCGACCACTACCTGGAGGTCGACTTCACCAGCTTCATGAAGACCGTCGACGCGGTGGGCGGGGTGGAGGTGTGCACCCGCAGGCCGCTGCGGGACGTGTACACCGGGCTCGACCTGCCGGCCGGCCGGAACACGCTGGGCGGCGGCGAGGCGCTGCAGTACGTGCGCTCCCGGCACGTCGACGGCGCGGCCGACCTGGGCCGGATGCGCCGTCAGCAGTACTTCCTGGCCGCCGTCATCCGTAAGGCCACCGACAGCGGCATGCTGCTGAACCCGGTCAGGCTGCACCGGGTCACCTCCGCGCTGCTCGGCTCGGTCCGCGCCGACCGGGACTTCGACGCGGCCGACATGATCGGCCTGGGCCGGGGGCTGCGCGGCTTCACGCCCGCGTCGTCGGAGTTCGTCTCGGTGCCGGTCAGGGACCCGGCGCAGGTGGTGAAGGGGCTCGGTTCGACGGTCGCCTGGGACCGGCCGAAGGCGGCCCGGCTGTTCCAGGCCGTCCGCGAGGACCGCCCGCTGGCCCCGCCGCGCCCCAAGGACACGCGGCACGGCGTGCCCGCCGTGGCCGTACCCCCCGCCCAGGTGGGCGTGCAGGTCTACAACGGCACCGGTCAGGCCGGCCTCGGCCGGCGCGTGGACCGCGCGCTGCGCGCCACCGGCTTCGCCGTCACCGGCGCGCCCGCCGAAGCGCCGGCGCACGGAGTGCGGCGCACGGTCATCGCGTACGACCCGAAGTGGGACCGTTCGGCGCGCGCCCTGGCGACGGCCCTGCCCGGCGCCCGGCTGCGCCCGGTGGCCGGCCAGGGGCCGCGGATGCGGGTGACGGTCGGCACGGACTTCGCGGGCGTACGGGCGGTCCGGGCGCGCCGGCCGGTGACCGGCGGCGCGGGCCCCGGCGTGATGACCGGGGACCAGGCCGGGTGCCGCGGGACCGGCGGCTGACCCCGGCCCGTACCGGTCCCGCGGCGCGGGCCGCGGACGCCCGCGCGGTACCGCCCGGCCCGGCCCGCACGGACCCGT
>NZ_JAVSCF010000492.1:0-1731 GCF_031932565.1 Streptomyces sp. B1866 | reverse complement strand
CGGCCGCCTTCCGCGCCCGCCCGGCCGTCGGCCTGCCCGGCGGCCGGGCGGCGCCGCGGCAGCACCCGCAGCGCGTCCCCTATGTCCGCCACCTCCCGCACCCGCATGCCCTCCGGGACCCGGCCCGGGTCCGCGGGCACCAGAGCCTGGGTGAAGCCGAGCCGGGCGGCCTCGGCGAGCCGCCGCTGCACGCCCGTCACCCGCCTGACCTCGCCCGCCAGGCCCACCTCGCCGATCGCGACCAGGTTCTTCGGCAGGGGCGTGTCGCCCGCCGCGCTCGCCAGCGCCAGGGCCACGGCCAGGTCGGCGGCGGGCTCGGACAGCTTCACACCGCCGACCGTCGCGCTGTAGATGTCCCGCTTGCCCAGCGCGCTGATCCGGCCGCGCTGCTCCAGGACGGCGAGCATCATCGACACACGCGAGGTCTCCAGGCCGGAGGTGGTGCGCCGCGGGGAGGGGATCTGCGAGTCCACGGTGAGGGCCTGCACCTCGGCGACCAGCGGCCTGCGGCCCTCCAGGGTGACGGTCAGGCAGGTGCCCGGCACCGGCTCGTCGCGCCGGGTGAGGAACAGCCCGGAGGGGTCGGCGAGACCGGTGATGCCCTCGTCGTGCAGCTCGAAGCAGCCGACCTCGTCCGTGGCGCCGTAGCGGTTCTTCATGCCGCGCACCAGGCGCAGCCGGGCGTGCCGGTCGCCCTCGAAGTGCAGCACCACGTCCACCAGGTGCTCCAGCAGGCGGGGCCCGGCGATGGCCCCGTCCTTGGTGACGTGGCCGACCAGCAGCGTGGACATGCCCCGCTCCTTGGACGCGCGGATGAGCGCGCCCGCCACCTCCCGCACCTGCGCCATGCCGCCGGGCGCGCCGTCGACCGCCGGGGAGGCGACGGTCTGGACCGAGTCCAGGACCAGCAGGGACGGCTTGACGGCGTCGAGGTGGCCCAGGACGGCGGCCAGGTCGGTCTCGGCGGCCAGGTAGAGGTGGTCGGCCAGCGCCCCGATCCGGTCGGCGCGCAGCCTGACCTGGCTCGCGGACTCCTCGCCGGTCACATACAGCGTGCGGTGGTCGTCCGAGGCGGCCCGGGCGGCCACGTCGAGCAGCAGGGTCGACTTGCCCACGCCCGGCTCCCCGGCCAGCAGCACCACCGCCCCGGGCACCAGGCCGCCGCCCAGGACGCGGTCCAGCTCGGCCACGCCCGTGCTGCGCGCGGCGGCCCGGCGGCCGTCGACCTGGGCGATGGGCAGCGCCGCCGAGGTCACCCGGCCGGGCGCCGTCGTGCGCACCGCGGGCGCGCCGAACTCCTCGACAGTGCCCCAGGCGTGGCACTCCGGGCAGCGGCCGAGCCACTTGGCGGTGGTCCAGCCGCACTCGGTGCAGCGGTAGGTCGGCCGGTCCTTGGCCGAAGTGCGGGAGGAGCTACGGGCAGCCATGGCGTCAACGCTAGCGCCGGCCTCTGACAGCCCGCGCCACGCGAGGCCACCAGCCCGACCGGCCGTCAGCAGCCGTCAGCAGCCGACGGCGGTCGGCGGCGCGACCGGCGACGACCGGGGTACGGGCCGGAGACGCGCCCCGGCCCGCGGCCCGCCCCGCGCGTACGGTCCGTCCCCCGGCCCCGTACGCACCCACCGGCCACGCCCGTACGGCCCCGCACCCGCACACCTGTCACGCCCGCCGCCCGCCCGCGCCCCGCCGCGCCCGCGCGTGGGCGCCGGCAGGGCTCAGGCAGACCGGGCG
>NZ_JAVSCF010000491.1:0-1750 GCF_031932565.1 Streptomyces sp. B1866 | reverse complement strand
GCGGAGCGGCTGTGCGACACGCTGACGGGCACCCTGCTGCCCACCGACCGCCCCGCCCCCGACGACACCGCCCTGCTCGTCGCCCGCACCCACGCCACGCCCCCCGAGTTCGTCGCCTCCTGGCCGCTGCCGGAGGACCCGGTCGCCTGCGGCCAGGCCCGCAAGTACATCCGCGAGCAGTTGGCGGCCTGGGACCTGGAAGAGCTGGAGATGACGACCGAGCTGATCGTCAGCGAGCTGGTGGGCAACGTGATCCGGCACGCCCGGGGCCCGCTGGCCCTGCGCATGCTGCGCAGCCGCACCCTGATCTGCGAGGTCTCCGACGGCTCCCTGACCACCCCGCACATCCGGCACGCCACCGCCAGCGACGAGGGCGGCCGGGGCCTTCAGCTGATCGCCGCCATGGCCGCCCGCTGGGGCACCCGCTACACCGGCACCGGCAAGTGCATCTGGACCGAGCAGAAGATCACCGAAGGGCCCGGGGACGAGGCCGCCGCCCCTGACCTCGACCTCTTCTCCGAGGACGGTGTCGACCTTGACCTCTGGTCGTGAGAACAGGGGGCGGCCGCCGGACCCGGTGCGGGCCGGGCGGCTGGACCTGCTCGCGGCCGTGGACGCCGGTGAGGGCGATACCGACGTGCTGCACGCGGCCCTGTTGCAGGCCACGGCCGAGCTGGGCGGCTACGGCGGCATGGTGCACGTGTGCGTGCGGGGCGGCGAGGCACACCTGCGGCTGGTGTCGAGCGCCGGGCTGCCGCGCGCGTTCACCCGCTTCTGGCACAGCGTCTCCGCGCAGAGCCCGGTGGCCCTGGTGCGGGCCGTCCGGGAGGACGGGTTCGTCTACCGGCCCGACCTCGGCGTGCCCGAGTCGTGGTACGGGCGGGTGCCGGTCGGCTCCGGTGAGACCGACGTCCCGGCGGGCACGGGCATGGCCGCGGCGCCGGTGCGCGGCCCGAAGGAGTCGCTGGGCGTCCTGTCGGTGCTGGTGCCCGCCTCCCGCCCGCCGGATCCGCGGCAGCGGGCGTTCCTGGTGGAGGTGGCCCGGTGGGCGGGCGGGCTGCTGCGGCTGACTCCGCTGAGCCCGGAGGGCGTGTCCCCCAACCTGCTTGGGAGAGCGGGACAGAGAGTGGAGCCGCGGCAGCCGTCCGACGCCGAGGGCTCCCCGAACTGGGCGTGGGACCTGCGCACCGGTGAACTGTTCTACTACGAGCCGCTGCTGGAGGAGCTGGGCATCGACCCGGCGGTGGACGACGGCACGATCGAGTCCTGGGTCAGCCTCATCCACCCCGACGACCTGGCCTGGGTGACGGCGGAGGTCGACCGGGCGCTGCGCAGCCGTGGTGCCTACGACCTGACGTACCGGGTGCGCCGGGCGGACGGCAGCTACGCCCGGGTGCAGACCCACTGCTGGTCCCTCGCCGACGAGCACGGCGAACCGGCCCGTATCGAGGGCCGGACCTGGAGCACTGCCGGGACGCACGCGGCGCTGGAGTCGGTGGGCCGGGCGCTGCTGCACATGAGCGACGGATTCCTGTCCCTCAGCGGCGACGGCCGGGTCGGCTTCGCGAACGCGGCCGCCGAGCGGCTGCTGGGCCCCGCGCGGGAGATGGTCGGCCGGGTGCTGTGGGAGGTGCCCGCCCTGCGGGGCCTGCCCGGGGTGAAGGAGCAGTGGCGCCGGGCGGCCTCGGGCGGTGAGCCGGTGGGCTTCGAGGTGCCCGTCCCGGGCCGCGACCAGTGGTACCACCTGCGC
>NZ_JAVSCF010000490.1:0-1807 GCF_031932565.1 Streptomyces sp. B1866 | reverse complement strand
CGGCGTGGGGCGGGCGGCGGCCGGGGCGGGCGGGGGTCAGCCGCCGCCCGCGCCGTGCCGCAGCCGCCAGCCCTCCCAGGCCGACTCGACCATCTCCCGTACCGAGTGCCGGGCCCGCCAGCCCAGTTCGGCCCCGATCCGCGCGGCCGACCCGACGACCCGGGCCGGGTCGCCCGGCCGCCGCGGTCCGGCCACCGGCGCCAGGTCCGGCCGGCCGGTGACCTCGCACACCAGATCGGCCAGCTCGCGCACGGACACGCCGCGCCCGGTGCCCACGTTGGCCGTCAGGTCGCCCGCGCCGCGCCGCCCGGCCAGGTGCCGCGCGACGGCCAGGTGGGCGGAGGCGACGTCCGCCACGTGGACGTAGTCGCGCACGCACGTGCCGTCCGGCGTCGGATAGTCCGTTCCGAAGACCAGCGGGCCCTGGCCGCGGGAGACCCGCTCGAACATCATCGGCACGACGTTGGTCACCGCCGTGTCCGCCAGCTCCGGCCGCCCGGCCCCGGCCACGTTGAAGTACCGCAGGCAGGCCGTGGCCAGGCCGTGGGCCGCGCCCGCGGCCCGCACCAGCCACTCGCCCGCCAGCTTGGTCTCGCCGTACGGGCTCACCGGGCGGCAGGGGGTGTCCTCGGTGACGGCGTCGGCCTGGGGCGTGCCGTAGACCGCGGCCGAGGAGGAGAACACGAAGCGCTCCACTCCGGCGGCGGCCACGGCCTCCAGCAGCACCGTCAGGCCGTGCACGTTCTCCCGGTAGTAGCGCAGCGGCTGCGCGACGGACTCCGCGACCTGCTTGCGCGCGGCCAGGTGCACCACTCCGGTCACGCCGAGACCGGCCAGTGTGCGGTCCAGCAGCTCCCGGTCGAGGGTGGAGCCGCGCACCAGCGGTACGCCGTCGCCGTGGAGCCGCGCGGCCACCCCGCTGGACAGGTCGTCCAGCACGGCGACGCGCTCCCCGGCCCGCGCCATGGCCCACGCGACATGCGACCCGACGTATCCGGCGCCCCCGGTGATGAGCCATGTCATGCCCGCACCCTACCGACCGCCGCCCGGGCCGGTCAGGGGAGACGGCGGCGGCCGGGCGGGCGCGGCGCGTCAGCCGATCGGGTGTTTTCGCCGCGGGCGCGACGTCCGACTCGGGCGATAGCGCCAGGTGCAGGCGGCATTCACCCGATTGTGTGGTGAATGAATGGTTAACGGAAGCTTGCGGATATCCGATAGCCTCTGCCACCATTCCCGGTCGCCCGGGCGGCCCGCTGTGTGCGACCCCCGTCCGTTCACTGTGCATCCGTCCCCGTGCCGTTTTCCGTCCGCCTTTCGTCCGCTGCCCCGACCCGCTGTCCCGATCCGCTGACCGACCCCGTCCCGTCCGCCCTCTCCCGCGGTTCCCGCCCGCTTTTCCGCCCGTTCGCCGCCCCCTTTTCCGCCCCGCGTCCCGGTCCGCTCCCGTCCTCGCGTACCGGGTCCGTCCGATCCGTTTCGTGCCCTCGCTTTTCCAAAGGAGTGAGTTCGACTGTCGACCGCCATCCTCATCGGTCAGCCTCCCGTCGGCTCGCCCCTGCCGGACGACCTGCGGGAACTGGGATTCGACGTGCGCGAGGCGGCGAACGCCGCCATCACCGCGGCCGAACTCGCGGCCGTACCCCCGCGTGAGCGGGTGGCCGTGGTCGACGCCCGTTTCACCGGCCACCGGCACGCGCTGCGCCTGGCCCTGACCGACCCGCGCCACGCGGCCGCCGCCGTGCCCGGCGCCCTGGCGGTCCGCCCCGAGGCCCGGCCCGCCCTCGCCCGCGCCGCCGCGGCCCTGGCG
>NZ_JAVSCF010000489.1:0-1815 GCF_031932565.1 Streptomyces sp. B1866 | reverse complement strand
GGCCCGGGCGCCGGGCGGCGGCGCGCGGTGGGCGAGCACTCGCTGGGCGGCTGACCGCCCGGCCGGCGGACGGACGGACGGACGGGCGGCGGGCTCCGGGGCGGCGTACGGCCGGGGCGGCGCGTGCCGTCGTGCGGCGCGTACGGCCGGGGCGCCTCGTACGGCCGGGGCGCCTCGTACGGTCCGGGGTATGGCGGCGTACGGCTCACCGGCCCGCGGGTACCACGACCGTCCCGGCCGCCTTGTCGTGCAGACACTGCCGGTACGGCCGGTCCCACGTGCACCACAGGACATTGACCAGCCAGAAGACGAAACCGCAGCACGGCACCACCTCCGGAAGCGCGTACACCGCCGCCCGCATCCACCCCGCGCCGCCGGCCGGGACCGAGCCGTCCGCGAGCATCGCGACGCGGATCCCCATGATCTTCTTGCCGACCGTCTGGCCGCTGGCCGTCAGCATCAGGCCCTCGTAGACGAAGTACACCAGCGCGTAGATGATCGTGACGGCGGTCGAATCCCCGGTGTCGTCGGCCGGGTTGTACCCGCCGAGCACGGCGGCCGTCACCACGCCGACCGGGATGCCGATGATCAGAGCGTCGATGAGCCGGGCGACCAGGCGGCGGCCGAGGTGCGCGGGCGGCGGCATGTCGGCCGGCGTCTCCCCGCCCGGAGCCTCGCCGCCGGGCCACTGCCCGCCGTACGGCCCGCCGGGGGGCGCGCCGTAGCCGGGGCCGCCCCGAGGGCCGGCCGGCGGCGGCTGCCGGGGCCCGAACGGGTCGCGGTCGCGCGGCTCGTCGGGCCCTTCCCCGGGTTCCGGGGGCGGCGGCTGGTCGGTGCTCATGGCCCGAGTCCAACCCGCCGCGTGGCGCGGCGCATCCGGCGCGCGCCGTTCGGGCGAAGCCGATGGCCCTAACGGTCGGCGCGGCGGCTGCCACGGCGCCGCGCCGGCCGGTTGGCCGGACGTGCCCGCCCGGCCGCCCGCCCAGCCGGGCCGGGCGGCGACCGGCGGGACCGGGGGCCCGGCGGGGGCCGGGCGGGACCGGACGCCCTGGTGGTCAGTCGCGGTGCGGGCGGGCCGGCCGCCGACCCGCCCGGCCGGCCGCTCGATCGGCCGGCCCATCGGCCGACGAGCAGGCCGGCCGGTCAGTCGACCGCGACGAAGGTGTGCGCCGCCTTGTCGTGCCAGCACTGCCGCCACGGCCGGTCGAACAGGCACCACAGCACGTTCACCACCCCCACCAGCAGCAGCCCCAGCACGCCGTACGCCAGCCAGCGGCGCAGCGCGGCGCCGAAGCCCGGGGCGTCGTGCCCCTCGATGTCGAGGGTGCGCAGCCCGCACAGCCGCTTGCCGAGCGTACGGCCCCAGCGGGCGGTGGGCAGCGCCTCGTACAGGACGCCGAGGACCAGCAGGGCGGCGACCACCGCGGCGAGGTAGCCGCCCGTCGTGCCGTCCAGCAGGTAGACGGTGACGGTCTCGCCGCTCTGCTTGGCGCGGTCCACCTTCTCGTCGATGTGGTCGGCGGCCTTCTGCCACAGCGGGAAGGCGGCCGCCCCGACGGCGCCGAGGAGGACGAGGGTGTCGATGAGCCGGGCGGCCAGGCGGCGGCCGAGGGGCGCGGGCCGGCCCTGCGCCTGGGCGGCCTGGAGGAAGGGGTTGTCGACGGGCGGCCGCCACGGGATGACGCCCTCGGGCGGCCCGTCGCCGGGCCCGGGCGCGGCGGCGGCGCGGGAGTCGGTCTGCCGGGCGAGCCGCTGCACCTGCTCGGCCCACCCGGCACCGCCGCCGGGCGCGGCGGCCGGTCCGGTTCCTGCGGG
>NZ_JAVSCF010000488.1:0-1852 GCF_031932565.1 Streptomyces sp. B1866 | reverse complement strand
GGGCCCGCGCGCCGCCGCGCGGGCGCTGCGGCGCACGCCGTCCGGGTGGACCGGGTGGACGGCGGCCTGCTGCGCGGTGCCGCCGCTGGCCGTGGTGAGCGTGGTGGCCGGGTGCCGGGCCGCCGGCACCGACGGCGTCACGCCCGTACCGCAGCTCCTCGCCTTCCTGCCCTGGCTGCTGGTGCCCGCGCTGCTCGGCCTGCTGCTGTGCGCGGCGGCCCGCTGGCCGGCCGGCTGCGTGTGGGCGCTGGCCGCCGCCGCGCTCACCGGGTGGTTCGTCCAGCCGTACGACGGCGGCGGGGCCGGACCGGGGCCGCGCGGGCCGGTGCTGGCCCGGGTGCGGGTGCTGACCGCGAACCTCCAGTTCGGCCAGGCCACGGACGGCCTGCCGGTCGCGCTGCGGCGGGAGCGGCCCGATCTGGTGTCCGTCCAGGAGTGCGAGCGGCGGTGCGCGGCGGCGCTCGACGCCCCGGCCGTACGCCGCGCGTACCCGTACCGGACCGTCGCCCCCGGCGCCACCCCGGGCGCGGGCTCGGCGATCCTGAGCCGGTACCCGCTCCGGGCCGACGCCGGGGTGCGCGGGCACCTGCGGATGCCGGGCGCGGTGGCGCTGATCGCCGGACAGCGGGTACGGGTCCAGGTCGCCCACCCGATGCCGCCCAAGCCCGGCACGCTCGGCCTGTGGCGCGCCGAGCTGGGCCGCCTGCGCCGGTACGCCGCCGCGCGGGCCGGGGAACCCACCCTCATCGCGGGCGACTTCAACGCCACCCAGGACCACGCCGCCTTCCGCGCCGTGCTGGACACCGGCCTGCGCGACAGCGCGCGTGCGGTGGGTCTCGCGCGCACGCCGTCCTGGCCGAGCCTGACCGCCCCGGCGCTGGGCGCCCAGATCGACCACGTGCTCGTCGGCGGCGCCCTGCGGCCACGGCACGCCCGCTTTCTCGGGCTGCGGCACACCGACCACCGGGCGCTGCTGGTGGACCTCGACCTGCACGGGCGGTAGGGCGGCGGGAATGCGGCGGAATGCCGGGGAGGCCGGTGGAATACGCGGCCAGGCACCGGGAGAGCGGCACAGCGGGAGAACCGGCGGAACGGCCGGGAGGGAAAGGAGGCACGGTATTTTGGCAGCCATACGCGCCGGTGCGGCCGTCGCGGTACTGCTCGGGACGAGCCCGCTCCTGACGGGGTGCGGCGGCGACGGCGGCTCCGCGCGGCACACGGTGGTCTACCAGGCGACCGGTTCCGGGCCGGTCGACATCACCTATTCCCTGGACACGCCCGACAACCAGAAGAAGACGGTCACCGGTGCGGCGTCCGGGTGGTCGAAGACCGTCGAGGTGGGGTCGGAGAACTACCTTTTCCTGACCGTTTCGGCAGGTGGTACGGACATCGTGGACGCCACCGTGGGCTGCCGGGTGACGGTGGACGGCAAGGAGGTCGACCGGAAGTCGACCAGGCGTGGCGATACGCCCGTCGTCCAATGCGTCGCCAATATCGACTGACGGCGTCAGTTGTCGGCGGAGCCGGGCGAATCGACCGCTAGCCTTTCGGCACCACGGCGACCCGCAGACGACGAGACAACCACGCACGACCACGGAAACCACTCGACATGTGAGGTAATCCCATGGGCCTACGGGACCTGCTGCGCAAGGCTTTCGGACGCTCCCGGGCCGCGCGGGACGAAGCGGCCGGAGCGGCCACGGCCACGGCGGAGCCGGGCGAGGCGCCGGGCGCCGGGACACCGGCGGCCGCGGCGACCGTACCGGCCCCGGCGGCGGCTCCGGACCGGGCCGCCGCGCCGACCCCGTCGTGGGCCAAGGCCCCGGGCGCGGCACCGGCCGCCGTACCGGCC
>NZ_JAVSCF010000487.1:0-1864 GCF_031932565.1 Streptomyces sp. B1866 | reverse complement strand
GCCCGAGGTCACCGTCACCGGCTGACCTGCACCGGGACCCGTACGAGGAGGTCGCCGGCCCCGGCGCGCGCGGTACAGTGCGTAGTCACGAGTCCCCTGTGGCAGTCCCCGGCCGGCAGGCCCGCAACCGGTGAGGCAACCGACACGTGCTGACGACCACCACCACCCGGGTCCTGGAACCCGGCGAGATCGACGCGGCCCTCGCGGTCCTCGACCGCGACCCGGTCTCCAACGCCTTCGTCGCCGCCCGCGTGCGGGTCGCGGGCCTGGACCCGTGGCGGCTCGGCGGCGAGATGTGGGGGTGGTACAACGGCGGGCGGCTCGAATCGCTCTGCTACGCCGGGGCCAACCTCGTGCCCGTCTGCGCCACCTCCGAGGCGGCGCGCGCCTTCGCCGACCGGGCCCGCCGCGCCGGCCGCCGCTGCTCGTCCATCGTCGGCCCCGCCGAGGCCACCGCCGAGCTGTGGTCGCGGCTGGAGCCCGCCTGGGGGCCCGCCCGCGAGATCCGCGCCCGCCAGCCGCTGATGGCCACCCGAACGTGTCCCCCCGACATCCCGCCCGACCCCCTCGTCCGCCGCATCCGCAAGGACGAGATGGAGGTGATCATGCCGGCCTGCGTCGCCATGTTCACCGAGGAGGTCGGGGTCTCCCCGCTCGTCGGCGACGGCGGCCTGCTCTACCAGGCCCGGGTCGCCGAACTGGTGAGCGCCGGCCGCTCCTTCGCCCGCGTCGAGGACGGGCGCGTGATCTTCAAGGCCGAGATCGGCGCCGCCACCCCCGGCGCCTGCCAGATCCAGGGCGTGTGGGTCGCGCCCGAGTACCGCGGCCGGGGCCTGTCCGTCACCGGCATGGCCGCGGTGCTGCGCTACGCGCTGCGCGAGGTCGCGCCCGTGGCCAGCCTGTACGTCAATGACTTCAACACCGCCGCCCGCGCCGCCTACCGCCGCGTCGGCTTCCAGGAGATCGGCTCGTTCATGAGCGTGCTGTTCTGACCCGGACCGCTCGCCGCGTGCTGGATGGATGCACCGGCCAGTAGGGTCGGCCCCATGCTGCATCTACCCGGCAGGCGGCGCCCCGAGGACCCCGAGGACGTGGTCGTCGGACCGCTCGACCTCGCCGCGCGCGTGGACGAGGCCCTGGCCGTACAGGCCCTGGCCTTCGGACTGTCCGACGAGGAGGTCGGCGTCCGGCGGCACATCGTGCTGCGCCACCTGACCAGCCCCGGCGCCCGCGCCCTCGGCGCCACCACACCCTCCGGGCGGCTCGTCGGCTTCGTCTACGGCATGCCGAACGACCGTACGCACTGGTGGTCCACGGTTGTCGAGCCCTACCTGCGCACCGCCGGACACGAGGACTGGCTGGAGGACTCCTTCGTCATCACCGAACTGCACGTCCACCCCGGCTTCCAGGGCCGCGGCATCGGCCGCACGCTGATCACCGCCCTTACGGAGGGCACCGACCTGCCGCGCAGCCTGCTGTCCGCGATCGACACCGACAGCCCCGCCCGCCACCTGTACCGCTCGCTGGGCTACCGCGACCTCGCCCGCCCGGTCCTCTTCCCCAGCGCCCCCAGCGCGTACGCCGTGATGGGCGCGCCCCTGCCGCTGCGCCGCCGCGGCTGAGCGGCCGGCGGTGGCGATCCGGTGCGGGCCCCACGGCCAGGGGCCGAGGGCCGTCCGCTCCGTACGCGCGGGCCGCGGGCCCCGGGCCGAGAAGGCGGCCCGGGCCGGGGTCCGGCACCCGTCGCGTACGGGGCGCAGGGCGTGCGGTGCGGATCAGCGCGCGGCGGGCCGCGGTCCGGACCCGTACGACGGCGCCGGGGTCAGCCCGCGGCCGACAGCCGGCCCGCGACCTCGCGCAGCAG
>NZ_JAVSCF010000486.1:0-1865 GCF_031932565.1 Streptomyces sp. B1866 | reverse complement strand
CCACCGACGTACCGGCCAGCCCCTCGGCCCGGCGGTGCCAGGCCAGCGCGTCGAGGAACGCGTTCGCCGCCGCGTAGTTGGCCTGCCCGGCGCCGCCCAGGGCGCCCGACACGGAGGAGAACAGAACGAACGCCGACAGTCCGGCCTCGCGGGTCAGCTCGTGGAGGTTCCAGGCGGCGTCCACCTTCGGCCGCAGCACCCGCTCCACCCGCTCCGGCGTCAGCGCGCCGAACACGCCGTCGTCCAGTACGCCCGCCGAGTGCACGACGCCGCTGAGCGGACGCCGAAGGCCCGCCAGCAGGTCCGCGAGCGCGGCGCGGTCGGCGGCGTCGGCGGCGGCGAACGCCACCCTGGCCCCCAGCTCCTCCAACTCCGCGACCAGCTCGGCCGCGCCGGGCGCGTCGGCGCCGCGACGGCTGAGCAGGAGCAGGTCCCGCACGCCGTGCGCCGAGACGAGATGACGCGCCACCAGACCGCCCAGCGCACCGGACGCACCCGTCACCAGCACGGTGCCACCGGCCAGCGAAAGCGGCTCGTCTTCGGGCTTGTCGGCCGGGGCCAGGCGGGGGACGAGGACGGCGTCGCCGCGTACGGCCGCCTGCGGCTCACCCGAGGCGACGACCGCCGCGAGAACACCGAGGTCGGTTTCCGGTACGGACGGGTCGAGGTCGACCAGCACCAGCCGGTCGGGGTTCTCCGTCTGCGCCGACCGCAGCAGACCCCACACCGCCGCCCCGGCAAG
The DNA here is from genome assembly GCF_031932565.1 of Streptomyces sp. B1866. Lineage (NCBI taxonomy): Bacteria > Bacillati > Actinomycetota > Actinomycetes > Kitasatosporales > Streptomycetaceae > Streptomyces > Streptomyces sp. B1866. The sequence continues at coordinate 1,123 of NZ_JAVSCF010000486.1, read as the reverse complement.
ATCCCGTACGGCCCCGCCGTCACCGACCGCCACCGCACCCCGCGTCACCACCACCAGACGCGCATCCGTCAGCCCGTCCTGTGCGAGCCATGCCTGCGCCGTCTCCAGCGCCCACGCCACACCCGCCCGCACCCGGACCGGCGTCTCACCCTCCACCACCTCGGGCACCACCGCCAGCACCGCACCACCCGGGGCAGCGGACTCGGCGAGCGCCGCGACATCGGCGAAGGTGTCGAGGCCGGTGCCCGCGTCGTCGCCCAGGGCCGCCCAGGCGCCGGGCTCGGCGGCGGTGGCCGCCACGGGGGTCCAGCGGATGTCGGTGAGCGCGCCGGGAGCGGTCGGGGCGGCGGCCCGCAGCTGCTCCGGAGTCACCGCGCGCAACGCCAGCGAGTCCACCGACGCCACCGGCTGCCCCGCGCCGTCGACCACCCGCAGGGACACCGCGTCGGTACCCGCCGGGGCCAGTACGACCCGTACCGCGCCCGCCCCGACGGCGAACAGCCGCACCCCGCTCCACACGAACGGCAGCCGCGTGGCCGTCTCGTCCTCCGGCAGCGCACCCAGCCCGATCGCATGCAGTGTCGCGTCCAGCAGCGCCGGATGCAGGCCGAACGACCCGGCCGACTCCGCCGCCTCCGAGTCCAGGGCCACCTCGGCGAACACCTCACCGCCGCGCCGCCACACCGACCGCAGCCCCTGGAACGCCGGACCGTACCCGAACCCCAGACCCGCCAGCACCTCGTACCGGTCACCGATCCCCACCGGCTCCGCACCCACCGGCGGCCACACACCGTCGGCCAGGACGTTCTCCTCGGGGGCCTCGGGCCGGGCCGGGCTCAGCGTGCCGGAGGCGTGCCGGGTCCAGGGCGCGTCGGGGTCGCCGTTCTCGGTACGGGAGTAGATGCCGACCGGGCGCCGGGCGTCCTCCTCGGCGGCGCCGACGACGACCTGCACCTGGACGGCGCCGGAGTCCGGCACGACGAGCGGAGCCTCCTGGGTCAGCTCCTCCAGCACGGTGGTGCCGGTGTGGTCGGCGGCGTGGAGGGCGAGTTCGACAAAGGCCGTGCCCGGCAGCAGCACCGAACCCAGCACCACGTGATCCGCCAGCCACGGATGCGTCTCC